>DATFAJ010000504.1:0-3528 GCA_035254745.1 Candidatus Methylomirabilota bacterium
CAGGTGCGTGCCTTCCCGCGCGAAGGCCAGGCTGATGGCCCGGCCGATGTTCGACCCTCCGCCGGTGACGATGACGCTCTTGCCCTCGAGGTTCAGGTTCATGCGGGCCTCTCCATGCGCTGGGCGACCAGGTCGCGGAGCTTGTACTTCTGGATCTTGCCGCTCGGGGTCGTGGGGAACTCGGAGACCAGCTCGAGGCGCTCGGGAAACTTCTGGCGCGCCAGCTGGTGCTGCTCCAGGAACCGGACGATCTCGGTGAGCGTGAGGGTCTGCCCCTCCCGGGGCACGACCACCGCGCACGCCCGCTCTCCCAGGCGGGCGTCGGGCATGGCCACGATGGCGACGCCCGCGATCTTCGGATGAGTGTAGAGCAGATTCTCGACCTCCACGACCGGGATGTTCTCGCCGCCCCGGATGATGACGTCCTTCGTGCGCCCGGTGATCGCGAGATAACCGTCGCGGTCGATCGTGGCACGGTCCCCGGTCCGGAACCAGCCGTCGGCGGTGTGGGCGTCCGCGGTGAACTGGGGCCGCTGGAAGTAGCCCACGAACTGGGCGGCGCCCCGGGCCAGCAGGTCGCCTTCGGTGCCGACCGGCGCCGGGGCGCCGTCGCCGTCCACCACGGCGAGCTCCATCCCCGGCACGGGGAGCCCGTCGCTGCCGAAGATCTTCTCCTCGGGGTCCCGCAGCCCGTTGCACGTGACGAGGCCGTTCTCGGTCATCCCCCACCCCGCCGAGACGACGCAGCCGAGCCGAGCACGGGCGTCCCGCACGAGGGCGCGTGGGATGGGGGCCCCCGCCGAGATGAACAGCCGGAGCGAGCGCAGGTCGCGCCGCGCCTCGGTGTAGGTCAGGTCGCGCAGGAACGGGGTCGCGCCCATCGTCACGGTCACGCCCTCCGCCTCGATCAGCCGCGCCGCCTCCTCCACGTTCCAGACGTCCATCCACACGGTGGGGGCGCCCAGCAGCAGGCTGGCGCAGTAGCCGTAGAGATAGCCGGTCTGGTGACCGACGGTGGACGCCATCAGGATCACGTCCCGGTCCGAGAGCTCGAGCCGCTCGATCACCCGGTGGATCGTGGAGCACGTGGTGTTCTGGGTGTGCATCACGCCCTTGGGCTCGCCGGTGGTGCCCGAGGTGAACACCACTTCGTGGACGCGGTTGGCGTCCGTGCCGGGAAGCTCGTCGCGATCGCTCCGCGCCTCCCACGACTGATCGGTGAGGGCCGCGAGCGGCGTGGTGCCGTCGGGCCCCTCGCCCCGGGCCACCAGCACGTGTCGGAGCCGGGGCAGCACGGGGCGGAGCGCGGCGAGCATCCCCGCGTGGTCGAAGCCGCGAAAGCTGGCCGGCACCACCGCCACCTGCGACTCCAGCAGGCCGCACATGAACCGCAGCTCGCTCGCCCGGTAGGTCGGCGGGATCGGGTTGACGACGGCCCCCACGCGCAGGGCGGCCAGGAAGAGCACCACCGCCTCGCTCCAGTTGGGGAGCTGGCAGGAGAGCACCCCGCCCGGCTCGAGCCCGTGCGCCCGCAGGCCGTGGGCGACCCGGTCTACCGCGCGCGCGAGGGCCTCCCACGAGTAGCGGCCGCGGACGTCGACCAGCGCGGTGCCGGAGGGGCGCTCGCGCGCCCACCGGTCGAGATAGCCCTCGAGGCTCTCGTCGCGCCAGTGGCCCGCGGCGGTCGTGGCCCGGATGCGCGCCTCGGTGAGAGTGCTCTCCATCCCGCCCTCCGGGCGGCGCCTCAGCTGAAGGCGCCCTGCTCGATCAGCTGCGTGTGGACCGATCCGGCCCGGAAGAGGTCGCTCCGCATCACGCGCTGGTGGAAGGGGATCGTGGTCTTGACGCCTTCCACCACGAAGGCGTCGAGGGCCGCGGCCATCCGGGCGATGGCCTCGTCCCGATCCCGGCCGGTCGTGATCAGCTTGGCGAGGAGCGGATCGTAGTGGACCGACACCTCCACGCCCTCCGCCACCCCGCACTCGAGACGGACGCCGGGGCCTTGCGGGAGCACCAGGCGCGTCAGGCGCCCCGGCGACGGCATGAACCCCTTGGCGGGATCCTCCGCGTAGATCCGGCATTCGATGCTCGCGCCGTGCTGGGTGATCTGCCCGTCGGTCCAGGGCAGCGGCTCGCCCGCGGCCACGCGCAGCTGCGCCTGGACCAGGTCGAGCCCGGTCACCTCCTCGGTGACCGGGTGCTCCACCTGCAGCCGGGTGTTCATCTCGAGGAAGTAGAACTCGTCGCCCAGGACGATGAACTCCATCGTCCCCGCGTTCACGTAGCCCACGGTGCGGGCGCCGGTGACCGCGGCCTCGGTCAGGCGCGCCTTCAGGACCGCGGGCAGGCGGGGCGCGGGGCTCTCCTCGACCAGCTTCTGGTGGCGGCGCTGGATCGAGCACTCGCGCTCGTGGAGATGGATCACGCGCCCGGTCGCGTCGCCGAAGACCTGAACCTCGACGTGACGCGCGCCCTGGACGTAGCGCTCCAGGAAGAGCCCGCCCGAGCCGAACGCGGCCTGGGCCCGTCGCTGGGCCGAGGCGAACGCGGCGGGCAGCGCCGCCTCGTCCGCGACCTTCATCATGCCGATGCCGCCGCCCCCCGCGGCCGCCTTCAGCATGATCGGATAGCCGGCGCGGGCGGCCACCTCGCGCGCCGCCTCGACCGACTCCACCGCGCCGTCGCTGCCGGGCACCACCGGCACCCCGGCCGCCGCCATCAGCCGGCGCGCGCCGATCTTGTCCCCCATCTGCTGGATCACCCGCCAGGACGGCCCCACGAAGACCAGGCCCGCGGCCTCGCAGGCCTGGGCGAAGCGCCAGTTCTCGGAGAGGAACCCGTAGCCGGGATGGATCGCCTGGGCCTTCGTGCGCCGGGCCGCCTCGACGATCCGCTCGATGTCGAGGTAGCTCTGGCGGGCGGGCGCGGGCCCGATGGCGACCGCCTCGTCGGCGTCGGCGACGTGCGGCCACGCCGCGTCGGCTTCCGAGTACACCGCGATCGAGCGGATGCCGAGGGCGCGGCACGCGCGGATGATCCGCCGGGCGATCTCCCCCCGATTCGCGACCAGGACGCTCTGCAGCACTGGATCAGGCGGGCCGCGCGGCGGAGGAGGTGACGGGCTCGAGCGCGGTGATGCGCCAGCCCGCGTCGGTGGGCACCCAGCGGAGCAGCAGGGTGAGACCCGCCCCGTCGCCGTCGACCCGGAGCTTCACCAGGCGCTGCGCCCCCACCCGGGCAAAGGCCACCACGCGATGACACCCGCCCCGCGCGGCGAGCAGGCGGCCCTCGAGGTCCGGATCCGGCGCGAGCGAGGGGTCGAGCCAGCCACGCGCCGCTTCCAGATCGCCGGCCACGAGGGCGTCGCCGAAGCGATCGAGGGCCCCGATCAGCTCCGCCGCGATCGGCCAGGCCCCGGTCGACTCCTCGAGCCGAATGAACTCGCGCGCGTCGTCGCTCAGCGGTGCCTCCGCGGCCCCGGCGGCCGAGGCGCGCGCGAGCGGCCCCGCCCCGGTCACCCCGCCCGCC
>DATFAJ010000505.1:0-5375 GCA_035254745.1 Candidatus Methylomirabilota bacterium
GCCAGGATGACCTGGGTCATCTGGTCGAGCGAGCCCGAGGCCTCCTTGACCCCCACGATGTTCCCGCAGTCGCGGGCCAGGCGGGCCAGGGTGTCGGTCTCGACGTTCACCGCGGTGCGGCCCGCGATGTTGTAGACCAGGATCGGGATGTCGACCGCGTCCGCGATCGCGCGGAAGTGACGGTAGAGACCCTCCTGGGTGGGCTTGTTGTAGTAGGGGTTCACCACCAGCGCACCGGTCGCGCCCGCCCGCTTGGCGTGGCCCGTGAGGTCGATGGCCTCCGACGTGGAGTTGGAGCCGGTGCCCGCGATGACCGCCACGCGCCCGCGCGCGGTCTCGACCACGATCTCGACCACGCGCTTGTGCTCGTCGTGACTGAGGGTGGGGGACTCGCCGGTGGTGCCGCAGGGCACGATACCGTCGGTGCCGCTGGCGACGTGCCACTCGACGAGCTCGCGGAGCTTGGCCTCGTCCACCTTGCCGGCGCGGAACGGCGTCACGAGAGCGACGATCGAGCCTTGGAAAGTCGGGCGCATGGTTGAGTCCCTCCGTTGCTCGTCCCGATGTGGGCCGATGTGGGCCGAAGAGTCTCCTGACTCTAACACCACAGCAGGAAGCACTTCAAGCGGCAGGCGCGTTGCGGTAGACTCCTGCGAATGGATCGCTCCGACCTGTCCGCTCGCCGGGCCCACGTCGGCGCCGACGTCGCGGCCGAGGTGCGTCGGCGCTTCGGCACGCCGTGCTACGTCTACGATCGCGCCGCGCTCGAGGCGGCCGCGCGGGCCGCGCTCGCGTTCCCCGCGCCCTTCGGCCTCACGCTGCGCTACGCGATGAAGGCCAACCCGAGCCGCGGCGTCCTCACCCTCTTCCGCGACCTCGGCCTGCACGTGGACGCCTCGAGCGACTACGAGGTGGAGCGCGCGCTGCGCGCCGGGTTCCCGCCCGCGCGCATCCAGCTCACCTCGCAGATGCCGTCGCGCACCCTGCGCGAGCACGTGGCGCGCGGGGTGCTCTTCAACGCCTGCTCGCTCCACCAGCTCGAGGAGTTCGGACGGGTCGCCCCCGGGGGCGAGGTCTCGGTGCGGGTGAATCCGGGGCTCGGGACCGGCTCCACCAAGCGGACCAACACCGGCGGCCCGGCCTCGAGCTTCGGGATCTGGCACGAGGCGATGGACGAGGTGGCCGCGATCGGCAAGCGCCACGGGCTGCACATCCGTCGCCTGCACTCGCACGTGGGCTCCGGCACCGATCCCGAGGTGTGGAAGCGCTGCGCGCGGATGACCCTCGACCTGGTGGGGGCGCTGCCCGAGGTGGCGACCGTCAACCTGGGCGGCGGCTTCAAGGTCGGCCGGATGCCGGAGGAGCCGTCGGTGGATCTCGCCGACGTGGGCGCGCACGTGCGGCGCGAGATCGAGGACTTCCGCGCCCGCGACGGCCGCGCGCTGCATCTCGAGATCGAGCCCGGCACGTTCCTGGTCGCCAACGCGGGGGTCATCGTGGCCTCGTGCGTCGACGTGGTCGATACCGGCGCCGAGGGCTACGTCTTCGCCAAGCTCGACGCGGGCATGCCCGAGATCACCCGGCCGTCGCTCTACGGCGCGCAGCACCCGATCGACGTGCTCGCGCGCGGGCGTGAGCAGGCCGCGGTGGTCTTCGTGGGGCCGTGCTGCGAGTCGGGCGACATCCTGACCCCGGCCCCGGGCGACCCGGAGGCGCTCGCCCCGCGGTGGGTGCCGCGGCCGCAGATCGGCGACCTGGTGGTGGTCGGGGGCGCCGGCGCCTACTGCGCCGGGATGGCGACGATCAACTACAACTCCTACCCGCAGGCCCCCGAGGTCATGCTCGACGGCGGCGCGCTGATCCTCCTGCGCCGCCGGCAGGTGCCGGAGCAGATCTGGCAGAACGAGGTCTAGCCGCTACTCCACGCGCACCGAGACCACGTTGGACCGCGCGCTCTCGTTGGGCTTCCGCGCGCGGTCGATCGCGGTGACCGCGTACCGGTAGGTGGCCCCCGGGCGGGCGTCCCGGTCGGTATAGACGGTACCCGGCGGGAGCACGGTCGCGATGCGCAGGAGCTCGCCGGACTCGCCCGCGCGGTACACCGCGTAGGCCGCCACGTCCGCCTCCGGGCTCGGGTTCCACGCGAGCCGCACCGCCCCGCTCGACGGCACCGCGACCAGGCCGGTGGGCGCGGCGGGCGGCGTGGTGTGCGCGGGCGCGGCCGCGACCGTCGCGGTCGTCTCGCCCGCCGCGGTCACCGACGGCTCCACCCGGACCGCGCGCACCGCGTAGCGATAGTCCACGTCGTTGTCGACGCCGCGATCCGTGTAGGTCGTGCCGCTCACCGGCTGGGGCGTGATCGAGGCCAGGGTGCCGGTCGTCCCGCCGCCGCGGAGCACCAGGTAGCGGATCTCCCCGCTGGGCGGCGAGCCGTCCAGCATCGCGTCGGGCGGCTGCCAGGTGAGGGTCACGCTCCGGTCTCCCGGGGAGGCGGTGAGCCCGCGCGGCGCCTTCGGAGCGGCCAGGAAGGGCACGACCAGCCGCTCGGAGGGCCCGCTCGTGCGCCCGAGGTCGTCCTCGGCGGTGACCACGTACACGTAGCGCCGGCCCATCGAGAGCGCGTGCGCATCGACCCACGTCACCGCGGACCCCTGCACGGTCGCGGGGCCGGGCGATCCGGGCCGGATGGTCGCGACCTCGTCGTAGCCCACGACGCGACCGGAGGAGAGCATGGCCGACTTGACCGGCTCTCCGGCCGCCTCCTCCCGGCGATAGACGCGGTACATGCCGATGGTGCGCAGCCGGCTGCCGTCGAGCCGCGTGCCGGGCGCGGTCCAGCTCACCACGATGGAGCGCTCGTCCACCGCGCCGTGCAGCCCGCCGGGAACGGTCGGCACCCGGATCTCGGGCGCCACCGGCGGCCCCTTCTTGCCGCAGGCCGCGAGCGCGCCGATCGCAAGGGTCAGCGCGAGCAGCCGGCGTCGCGTGGCCGGCCTCACGCGCCGGGCTCTTGCGCGAGCCAGGCGCGGACCTGCGCGAGCTGCTGGCGCACCGACTCGGGCGCGGTGCCGCCCACCACCGCCCGCGCGCGCAGGGAGGCCTCCACGGTGAGCGCGGCGTAGACGTCGCGCCCGATCAGGGGGGAGAAGCGCCGCAGCTCCTCGAGGGGCAGGTCGCCCAGCTCGCGGCCGCGCGTGATGGCGTGGCGCACCGCCTTGCCCACCACCTCGTGGGCCTCCCGGAAGGGCAGGCCCTGGCGGACCAGGTAGTCGGCCAGATCGGTGGCGGTCGAGTAGTGCGCGCCCGCCGCGTCCCGCATCCGGTCCACCCGGAACGACAGCGAGCCGAGCATCGGCGGCAGCACGCGGAGCACCGCCTCCAGCGTGTCCACCGTGTCGAAGAGCGGCTCCTTGTCCTCCTGCATGTCGGAGTTGTAGGTGAGCGGCAGCCCCTTCATCGTGGTGAGGGCCGCGGTCAGGTTGCCGTAGAGGCGCCCGGTCTTGCCGCGGATCAGCTCGGCCACGTCGGGGTTCTTCTTCTGCGGCATGATCGAGGAGCCGGTCGCGAACGCGTCGGAGAATTCCACGAAGCCGAACTCGGCGGTCGCCCAGAGCGTGAGGTCGGCGGCGAGGCGCGAGCCGTGCATGCCCAGGATGGCGGCGTGGGCGAGGAACTCCACCAGGAAGTCGCGGTCGGCCACCGCGTCCATGCTGTTGGGGCTCGGGCCGGCGAAGCCGAGGTCCTGCGCGAGCGCCTCGCGGTCGATCGCGAAGGCCGCGCCGGCGAGCGCCCCGGCGCCGAGGGGCATCACGTTGACCCGCGTGCGGCAGTCGCGGAACCGCTGCCGGTCGCGCTCGAGCATGAACACGTAGGCGAGCAGGTGGTGGGCGAGGAGCACGGGCTGTGCCCGCTGCAGGTGCGTGTAGCCGGGCATCGGGGCCTCGCGGTGCTTCTCGGCCTGGGCCACGAGCGCCCGCTGGACGTCGCGGAGGCCCGCGTCGACGTGATCGATGACGTCGCGCAGGTAGAGGCGCTCGTCCAGCGCGATCTGGTCGTTGCGCGAGCGCCCGGTGTGGAGCTTGCCGCCCACCGGCCCGGCCAGCTCCACCAGCCGCCGCTCCACGTTCATGTGGATGTCCTCGAGCTCGCGACGGAACGGGAACCGGCCGCTCTCGAGCTCGGCCCGTACCGCGTCGATGCCGGCCAGCAGCCCCTCGAGCTCGTCCGGGGTGATCAGCTTCGCGCGCGCGAGGGCCCGCGCCCACGCCGCGCTGCCGACCAGGTCGTAGGGCCAGAGGCGCCGGTCGAAGGAGAGCGAGGAGGTGAAGGCCTCCGCGGTGGGATCGGCGCCCTCGGTGAAGCGCCCGGACCAGGCCTTGCCCGGGGGCGTGCCGGCGGCGCTCACGAGGCACCCGCGCGGCCGGTGGCCGCGGCGGGCTCGGAGGCCGGCGGCAGCAGCGCGGCGATCTCCGACATGATGCGACGGGTGACCGCCTCGCGCTCGGCGCGCGCGATGGGCCGATGGCGCGGGTGATCGAAGATCAGCGGTGCGCCGAAGCGCACCGAGAGCGGCCGGCGACGGGGCACGTAGAAGCGCCGCGCCTGCAGGGCCTGGTAGGTGCCCTCGATCGCGGCGGGCACGATCGGCACGCCGGCCCGCAGCGCGATCAGGGCCGCGCCGGGCTGACCCGGCACGAGCCGGCCCTCCTGGCTGAACGGGCCCTCGGGAAAGATCCCGACCACGCGGCCCGCGTCGAGTGCCCGCAGCACGCGCTTGATCGCCCCCGGGTCCGGCCGCTCCAGGTTCACCGGGATCGAGCCGATGCGCCGGTGCAGCGGCGGATGCAGCGGGGTGGCCCGGTACACGCGCGGCATGACGAGGAACGCGATGGGCCGGGGCACCGCGACGCCCAGCACCACCCCGTCGAGGTAGTTGTGATGGTTCGCGGCGAGGATGAACGAGCCGGCGGCGGGCAGGTGCTCCGCGCCTTCCACCCGCAGATCGAACAGCCGGCGCAGGACCGGCGCGCAGGCGCCGCGGACCAGGCGATAGAGCGGGGGAAACCGCTCGGCGCTCGCGTGGGACGCCACGGCGGCCGGCCCCAGCACGGACAGGGTTGAGGTCTCCTCTCCCGGCGCCATAGCGCCCCTTATAGCACCCACCCCCCAACCTGACAACCGCACCACCCCCCGGAGCATTCACCGGCGTGCCGACCCCGACCAACGGAGGGCTCAGAATTGGAGCGGGAGCGAAATCGATGGATCGGTGGGGGCGGCCATGGGGCGCACGTACGATCGGCACGGGAAGGGCGGGTGGGGGGCGGCCAAGGGTGCCCTCCGGGAGCCGTGGCTTCTGCGGGTCATCGGAGCGTGAG
>DATFAJ010000506.1:0-3593 GCA_035254745.1 Candidatus Methylomirabilota bacterium
GGCGCGGCTGCCGCGTGCTCGCGAGCCGCTCGCGCGACGGCGAGGTGGTCGCACGGTGGATCACCCGCTTCGGGCTCGTCCCGGTGCGGGGCTCCTCCTCGCGGGGCGGGGGCGAGGCCCTCCGCCGGCTCGCGCGCGCGCTCCGGGGCGGCGGCGAGGTGGTGGTCGTGCCGGACGGGCCGACCGGCCCGCGCGAGGTGCTCAAGCCCGGCGTGATCGCGCTGGCCCACCTCACCGGCGCGCCGATCGTCCCGATGGCGCTGGGCGCGTCGCGCGACTGGCGCCTGCGCTCCTGGGACGAGTTCCGGATCCCGAAGCCGTTCGCCCGCTGCGTGATGCGCTTCGGCGAGCCCATCCGCGTGCCGCCCGACGCCGACCGCGCCGCGCTCGAGGCCGCCCGCAAGGACGTGGAGGCCGCGCTCCGCACCGTGACCTGGCAGGTGGACGAGGAAGCGCGCGCCTGATGTACGCGCTCTACTCCGCCGTCCTCGGCATGGGACTGCTCGCGTACCTGCCCGCCTTCCTGACGCGCCGTCGCCGCGCCGGCTACGGCCACGACCTGGCGCAGCGCTTCGGTCGGCTCGGCGACGGGCTGCCCGCCGAGCCCCGCTGCTGGGTCCACGCGGTGTCGGTGGGGGAGTCGGCCGCGGCGGTGCCCCTGGTCGAGGCCATCCACCGGCGCTGGCCGGAGCTCGGCATCGTGGTCAGCACGATCACCCCGACCGGCGCCCGCATCGTGGCAGACCGGCTCGCGGGCACCGCGGTGCACCGCTACTTTCCGCTCGACCTGCCTGGACCGGTGCGCCGCGCCCTGGAAGCGGCGCGGCCCCGCTTCTTCATCGCCATCGAGACCGAGCTCTGGCCCAACTTCCTGCGCGGCCTCGCCCGCCGACGCACCCCGACCATGATCGCCAACGGCCGCATCTCCGACCGCTCCTTCCGCCGCTACCGGCGGGTCCGCTGGCTCATGCGGCGTGTGCTCGCCGACGTGTCGGTGTTCGCGATGCAGAGCGAGGAGGACGCCCGCCGCATCGTGGCCCTGGGCGCGCCGGTCGAGCGGGTGGTGGTCACCGGCAACCTCAAGAGCGACCTCGTCCCCGGCGCGGACGCGGCCGACTCGGCCTGGCGCGAGCGCCTCGGCCTCCGCCCGACCGACCGGCTCTGGATCGCGGGGAGCACGCACCGGGGCGAGGAGGCGATCGTCCTCGACGCCTTCCTGAGAGCCCGCGCGCGCTGCCCCGACCTCACCCTCCTGCTGGCGCCGCGTCACCCCGAGCGCGCCGGCGAGGTCGAGGACCTGATCCGTGAGCGGGGCTTCGCTCCCGCCCGTCGGAGCCGGCTGCCGGAAGGGCGCGCGCCCGGGGCGGTCATGATCCTCGACACCGTCGGGGAGCTCGCCGCGCTCTACGCGCTGGCCGAGGTCGTGTTCGTGGGCGGGAGCCTGGTCCCGGTGGGGGGCCACAACGTGCTCGAGCCGGCGATGCGGGGCAAGCCGGTGCTGTACGGCCCGCACACCAGCAACTTCCGGGAGGGCGCCCTGCTGCTGCAGCGCAGCGGCGGAGGCCTCGTGGTCGAGGACGCGCAGGAGCTCCAGCGCGAGCTCTCGCGCCTGCTGGAGGACCCAGACCTCGCCCGGCGCACCGGTGAGGCGGCGCGCTCGGCCTTCGCGGGCCGGCAGGGCGCGGTGAGCGCGACCCTCGACCTGATCGCCCGCCACCTCTGGCCCGGGCGCGGGCCGTCGGCCGGGCCGTGAGCACGCCGCGACGGGCGCCCGAGGTCCTGCTCCGCCGCTACTGGGAGGACCCCGACACCCCGGTGGTGACGGCCGGGCTCTCCGTGCTCAGCTGGGCCTACCGCGGCGCGCTCGCGGTCCGTGACCGCGCGTACCGCTGGGGCGTGCTGCGGACCGGGCGGCTGCCGTGCCCCGTGATCTCGGTCGGCAACCTGACCTTGGGCGGGAGCGGCAAGACCCCGACGGTGGAGCTCGCGGTGCGGACCCTGCTCGACATGGGGGCGGTCCCCGCGGTGCTGAGCCGCGGCTACGGCCGCGTCACGCGCGGCGTGCACGTGGTCGCCGATCGCGAAGGGGTGCGCGCCGAGCCGCGCGCCGCGGGTGACGAGCCCCTGCTGCTCGCCGAGCGCCTGCCCGGGGTGCCGGTGGTGGTCGGCGAGAACCGCTACGAGGCCGGCCGGGTCGCGGTGGAGCGCTGCGGCGCCACCGCGCTGGTGCTCGACGACGGCTTCCAGCACCGCACGCTCGCCAAGGACCTCGAGATCGTGGTCGTCCCGGGTCGCGCGCCGTGGGGCAACGCGCGCGTCTTCCCGCGCGGCATGCTGCGCGAGCCGCTCTCCGGGCTCGCGCGTGCCCACGTGGTGGTGGTGACCAACCCGCCGGCCCCGGAGACGGTCGCGGAGATCACCACCACGGTGCGCCGCCACAACGCGACCGCGGCGATTTTGGCCGCGCGCTATCAGATGCAGGACGCGATCGAGCCACTGCGGAGCCGCCGGGTGCCGGTGGCGGACCTGGCCGGCCGCCGCCTGCTCGCCTTCGCGGGCCTCGGGTCGCCGCAGGGCTTCGCCGACACCCTCGACGCGACGGGCATCCGGCGCGTGGGCTTCGCCGAGTTCCCGGACCATCACTGGTTCACCCCGGGCGATCTCGCGGAGCTCGCGCGCGACGCGCGCGCCGCCGGAGCCCAGGGACTGGTCACGACCGAGAAGGACTGGGTGCGCGTGCGCGACCTGCCGCCGCCTCCGCTGCCGCTCTGGGTCCTGCCGGTCCGGCTCGTCATCGAGTCGGGGCTGGAGACGTGGCAGCGGCTCCTCGCTGCGGTCCTGGGCCACGCCCAGCTCGGGAGGCCGTGCTCGTGAGCGGGCCCGGCCTCGACCCCCGCATCGAGCACATCGTCGTCCGGACCCCGAACTGGCTGGGCGACACCGTGATGGCGCTCCCGATGCTGGCCGCCCTCCGCCGGGCGGCGGGCCCGGCACGGATCACCCTGATCGGGCGCTGGGCCCCGCTGCTGGCCGGCCAGGGGGTCGGGGACGTGCTGCTCGGGTATCCGCGCCCACTCGCCGCACGGCACCGGCTCGCGCGGACCCTGGCCGCCGACCGGCCGGACGTGGCGCTGCTGCTGCCGAGCTCGCTCGAGTCCGCGCTCGCAGCCGCGTGCTGGGGTGCGCGCCGCCGCGTGGGCTACGCCACCGACGGGCGGACCGGGCTGCTCACCGACGCGATGATCCTTCCGGCGCCGCGCCAGCACCAGGTCGACGAGTACGCGGCCCTGCTCGCGCTGCTGGGCGTGGACGGCGCCGCCGCGGCGCCCGAGTGGAGGCTGCCGGAGAGCCCGGTCGCGGACGCCGAGGTCGACGGGCTCCTCGCGGGGGCCGGGCTCGACAGCAGGACATCGCTCGTGGGCCTGCACCTGGGCGCGGCCTTCGGCAGCTCGAAGCTCTGGCCCCCGGAGGCCTTCGGCCGCCTCGCCCGGGAGCTCGCATCGGGTGGGCTGTGCCCGGTGCTCCTCGGCACCGGCGAGGACGCGGCCAGCGCCGCGGCGGTGGCGCGCGCGGCGGAGAGGCCGCTGGCCTCG
>DATFAJ010000507.1:0-8834 GCA_035254745.1 Candidatus Methylomirabilota bacterium
GAGGACCTGGCCTCCGCGCACCTCTACGCGCTCGACTACCTGAAGAAGGGAGGCGAGTCCACCGTCATCAACGTCGGTTACGGTCAGGGGAGCAGCGTCGCCTCCACCTCGCCCGGAACCACCGAGTAGCCGCCGCGCAGGATGAGGTCGCGCTTGCGCCCCACGATGCTGACGTAGCCGTCGTCGGAGATGGTGGCCAGATCTCCGGTGCGGAACCAGCCGTCGGCGGCCAGCACCGCCGCGGTCTCCTCGGGGGCACGCAGGTAGCCGTCCATCGCCGCGGGTGAGCGGATCCAGAGCTCGTCGTCGACCACTCGCAGCTCGACGCCGGGCACCGCGCGGCCGATCGAGTCCGGTCGATCGGTCGCCTCCCCCGCGAGATACGAGATCGGGCGGAACAGCTCGGTCATCCCGTAGCCGCGCACGATGCGCACGCCGGTGCGCCGGCGCCACTCGCTGGCCAGCGCCCACGGGCAGGGCGCGGCGCCCGAGACGGCCAGGCGAAGGCTCGACAGGTCGGCCCCCTCGAGCGCGGGCGACTCGAGGATGCGCGCGAACATGGTGGCGACGCCGGGGAACACGGTCGCCCGGTGCCGGGCGATCGCGCGCAGCGTATCCTCCGGCGTGAAGCGCTCCTGCAGCACCACGGTGACGCCGGCGAGCAGCGGGGCGAGCAGCGCGCCGTTGAGGCCGAACGAGTGCGCAAGCGGCAGCACCGCGAGCACCCGGTCGGCCGCGGTGAGGCCCATCACCGGACCGGCCCAGGACGCGTTGGCCGCCGCGAGCGCGGCGTGGGAGAGCACCGCGCCCTTCGGCTGCCCGGTGCTGCCCGACGTGTAGAGGATGACGCCGGGCGCGCCGGCGGCCGCGATCGGCATCGCCTCGGCGGTCTCCTCCGCGGGCGCGGCGTCGACCACCGCCCTCGCGCCCAGGTGACCGAGGATCCGCGCACGCTCGTCGGCGGCCAGGAGGGGGTTGAGCGGCGCGACCGTCGCGCCGAGCGCGAGGCCACCCCAGAGCGCGGCGGCCAGTCCCCACGTGTTGGGCAGCAGGAGCGCGACCACGTCGCCCGCGCCCACGCCCTCGCGCGCGAGCCGCCGCGCGAGGGCGGCGGCGCGCGCCTCGAGATCTCGCCAGGAGAGCGTGCCGCCGTCCCAGACCAGCGCGGGGTGATCGGGCCGCCGGCGCGCGGCCTCGGCGAGGAGCGCGGCGAGGTTGGGACTTCGCCCGGTCGTCACGAGGCGAGCGAGCCCGGGCGCTCCCGGCGCCCTACTCCGCGTAGTCCTTCAGGTTGAGCCGCTTCCACACCTCGGGCGGCACCCGGTGGCGCGGGGTGTAGCCGGCGAGCGAGGGCTTGGCGGTCGCGTCCACGCCCCACTTGGCGGAGTAGCCGTCTTCCTTGGTGGAGGGGTCGAGGTCCGAGCCGCGCGCGTGGGTGATGATCGTGATGTCGCGATCCGGCTGGCAGCGGGTGGCGATGGCCCAGGTCACCTGGCGGTCGTCGAAGATGTTCACGTCCTGATCGACCACCACCACGCGCTTCATGTAGAGGTCGGCGCCCAGCACGGCCAGGATCGCGTTCTTGGCCTGGCCGATCAGGCGCTGCTCGAGCGAGACGTAGCAGGTGAAGGGCGCGGGCACGCGCACCGCCTTCACCGACGGCACCATGGCCCGCACCGCGCGATAGAGGTTGGCCTCCATCGGGATCGTGGAGAGCAGCATGTGGTCGAGGTGCGCCACCGTGATGTCCTGGAAGTAGGCGCCCCGCCGGTGGGTGATGGCCTTGACCTGCACCACCTCGCGCTGCCGCTCACCCAGGCTGTAGCCGGTGAACTCGCCGAACGGGCCCTCGGGGGTGCGCGCGCCGGGCTGGATTTCCGCCTCGATGATCATCTCGGCGTGGGCGGGGGCGAGCACGTCGGAGGTCTCGCACTTCACGAGCTCGAGCGGCTCGCGCAGGAGCGCGCCCATGATCGCGCGCTCGTCCTCGTCGATGGAGCCGATGGCGAGCGAGCCCAGCGCGATGGCGGGGTGGACCCCGATGGCGAAGGCCACCGGGAGCGGCCGGCCGAGCGACTCCGCGATGCGCTGGAACTCCCACAGGTGCTTGCCGAGGGTGAGGTGAATCGACGTGCGGTCGCGCCCCTGGATCATCAGCCGGTTGTAGGCGCAGTTCCACGTCTCGCTGGTCGGGTCCTTGGCGAACGAGATCGCGGAGGTGAGGTAGGCGCCCGCGTCGCCCTCGTGGTGGAGGATCTGGGGCAGGTCGTAGAGGTTGATGCGGTCGCCGGTCAGCACCACGTCCTTGCAGGGGCCGGTCGCGACGACCCGCGGGGGGATGGGCTTGTCCATCGCGCGCAGGTAGGTGGCCAGCATCTCGTCGGGGGCCGCGCCCATGGCCAGGGCCAGGCGCGAGCGGCTCGCGTGCAGGTTGGTCAGCACCGGGAAGCTCGTGCCGCGCACGCGCTCGCAGATCACCACCGGCCGCCGGCGGGCCTCGCGCTCGAGCTTCACCACCAGCGCGGTGATCTCGAAGGCGGGATCCATCTCCTTCGAGACGACCAGCAGGTCGTCGGGCCGGGTGCGCTTGATCTGATCGAGGTATCCGGGGAGGTCCTGTGCCATGGCGCGCCTCTCTGGGTGGGGTCTAGTTCGAGCGTTGAGATCAGTTCGAGCGTTGGATCCACGGGCAGGTGACCCGCTCCAGCCACTGCAGCAGCCAGGTGGTCGCCACGCCCAGCAGGCCGAACGTTACCACACCCACGAACACGTGCCGGGTGTCCATGAGCTGGAAGGCCTCCCACAGCAGGAAGCCCAGGCCGGTCTTGGTGGCCTCGATCTCGGTGATGAAGACGAGGATGAGGGCCATGCCCGCGCCCAGACGCAGGCCCGTGAAGATGTTGGGCAGGGCGCCGGGCAGGATCACCTTGACGAAGATCTGCGGGCGGCTCGCCCCGAGGTCGCGTGCGGCCTTCAGCAGCGTGGGGTTGATCGCGTGCACCCCGGCCATGGTGTTCACCAGCACCAGGAAGAGCACGCCGACCGCGATGGTCACGATCTTCGACGGGTTGCCGAGGCCGAACCACAGCATGAAGAGCGGGAAGAGGGCCGACTTGGGGATCGGGTACGCCGCCGCGACCCACGGATCGAGCAGGTCCTCGACCCACCGGATCGCGCCCGCCAGCAGGCCCAGGAGCACGCCGGCCGCGGATCCGTAGACGAAGCCCTGGATCACCCGGTTCAGGCTCGCGAGCACCGCCCAGGGCAGCTCGCCGGAGCGGGTCATCTCCCACATGGAGCCGAGCACCGAGAGCGGGGCGGGGAGGAAGAGCGGGTTGATCCGGCCCGCCTGCACCAGGATCTGCCAGGCGAGCAGCAGCCCCGCGACCGACGCGATCTGCCGCCAGTGCGACGCGGTCACGAGGCCATCGCGCGCTTGACCTCTTCGCCCAGGAGCGCGTCGAGGCGATCCAGCATCGCGGCCTCCGCCCGCCCGGTCAGGTGCCGCGGCCGGGGCAGCGTCACCTCCTCCACCTGCTTGATGCGCCCGGGGCCCGCGGTCATCAGGACGATGCGGGTGCCGAGCAGGACCGCCTCCTGCAGGCTGTGGGTGACGTAGACGAAGGTCTTGCCGGTCTCGGCCCAGATGCGCAGCAGCTCGTCCTGCATCACCCGCCGCGTCTGCGAGTCGAGCGCGGCGAGCGGCTCGTCGAAGAGGAGGACCTGGGGATCGTTGGCGAGCGCGCGGGCGAGGGCCACGCGCTGGCGCATGCCGCCGGAGAGCTCGTGCGGATAGCGGTGCTCGGCGCCGCGCAGGTTGACGAGCTCGATCAGCTGCCGCGCCCGCGCCTCGCGCTCGCGGCGCGGGAGGCCGCGCACCTCGGGGCCGAACGTCACGTTGGCGAGGACGGTGCGCCAGGGGAAGAGCGCGTAGTCCTGGAACACCATGCTGGTGAGCTTGGCGTGCCCGCCCACCCCGACCGCGAAGTCGATCGCGCCCGACGACGGCGCCTCGAGGCCGGCCATGATCTGCAGCAGGGTGGACTTGCCGCAGCCCGACGGGCCCAGCAGGATCAGGAACTCGCCCGGCGTGACGTCGAGCGTGATGCCCTCGAGCGCGCTCACCCGCTCGCCGGTGCGCGCGATGTGCCAGGTCTTGCCGATGTCGCGGAGGGCGAGCCGCACGACGGGACGCGCGTGTCCTTCGGCTACTCGAGGAAGGAGAGGTCCACCACCCGGTCCATCGGCACCGTCTCCTTCACCCAGCCCATCTGGTGGAACCAGTCCTGGAAGGCGGCCAGGTCCTGGACGCGCGGCTTGCCGCTCGGATCGAGATAGACCGGCAGGGTGGCCTGGATGGTCTCGACGGGCAGCTTGAGGTGCTTGGCCAGGATGCCCGCGATCTCCGGGTCCTTGAGGCCGCCCTTGCGATCGTAGAGCTTGAGGCCCTGGACGTAGCCCTGCATGAACGCGCGGGCCACCTTGGGCCGCTCCTTCATGAACTTGCCGCTGTACATGATCACCGCCACCTGGAACGTGGCGAGGGCGGGCACCTGCTCGGTCAGGAAGAGGCGCGTGCCGACCTTCTCCTGCTCGGCCCGCGCGCCCCACGGCTCGGGCGCGAAGGCGGCGTCGACCGCCTTGCTGGCCAGGGCCTTGACCCCGTCCGGATAGGACATGTAGACCACGTCGAGCACGTCGTAGGTCAGGCCCACGTGCTCCATCATCTTGGCGAGGAAGAAGTCGAAGTTGATGCCCTTCGCCCCGTTGGCGACCTTGAGGCCCTTGAGGTCCCGGAGCGTCTTGACCTTGCCCGAGTCGACGAGGTCCTTGCGGACGATGAGGGGCGTGAAGTTGTAGCCGGGTCGCACCTGCCCCTTGTCGGCCACGATCTTGAAGTCCATGCCGGCCGCGATCGAGTTGAACAGGCCGGCCGAGGGCGAGCCCACCGAGACGTCGATCTGCCCGGTGGCGAGCGGTGCGGTCATCTTGCCCGCGGAGGCGAAGCGCTCGATGTCCACCGTGACGCCGTGCTCCTGGAAGAAGCCCTTGTCGATCGCGATGTAGATGCCGGCGTTGGAGATCGCGGGCAGGTCGCCGAGCTTGACCGTCTCGACCGCCGCGGCCGGCAGCGCGATCGCGAGCAGGACGGCCAGGACGCCGGCGGCGTGGCGGCTCGGTCGGATCATCGTGTAGTCCTCCGGAAGCGCGATGGTTGGGACGCGGGCGTAGTCTAGCACGCCCCTCACCCTGCCCTCTCGCCGGAGGGAAGAGGCAGAGGCTAGACGGGCCAGGCCTCGCGGCGCCAGCCCATGTCCCAGAACATCCACTCGTACCGGCTGGTGGTCACGAAGTGGCGCTGCATCGCGCGGCGGTCGTCGTCGCCGAGCGGCGCCGCGAGGGTGTCGGTGCACGCGAGCACCGCCCGCACCACCGCTCCGAACTCCTCGGAGGCGTAGGTGCCGATCCAGCGGGCGTAGAGCGGGTCGCGCGAGCTCGCGCGCTCCAGGGTCTTGCCCACCTCCCAGTAGATCCAGTAGCAGGGCAGCAGCGCGGCGATCGCCTCGTGGAACGGCCGGCCGGAGGCGACCGCGAGCAGGTACGAGGTGTAGGCGAGATTGGTGGGAGCCAGCGGGGTGGCCGCCACCGCTTCGGGGGTGAGGCCCCAGTCCTTGAAGAAGGACTCGTGCAGCGTGCGCTCGACGGTGAGGGCGCCCGCCGCGTGCTCGTTCAGCATGATGATCCACTCCTCGCGCGGCGCGTGGGCGGCGGCCAGCGAGAGGGCGCGGGCGAAGTCCCGCAGGTAGAGCGCGTCCTGCACCGCGTAGAAGCGGAAGGTCTCGCCGGGCAGGGAGCCGTCGGTCAGGCCGCGCAGGAACGGGTGCGCGAGGATCGCCGCGTAGATGGGCTCGATGGCCCGCCAGAGCGCGCCGGTGGTGCTCATGCGTCGAGCGAGCGCCAGGCGCCCATCGCGACCAGGTAGACGGCGGCCCCCGCGAGCAGCGTCACGTCGAAGCCCCACCGGATCGACAGGAGCGCGGCGATCAGCGAGCCCACCACCGTCATGAAGCCGTTGACCCCCCACGCCCACGGCACCAGGCCCGGGGCCAGCCGGCTGAGCGCGGCGATGCCGAGCGGGAACGGCATGCCGAGGCCGACCCCGAGCGGCAGCAGCAGGGCGGCGGAGAGCGCGATGCGCGCGGGCTGGCCGAGGCCGAGCGCGAGGTCCCGCGCGGAGGGGAAGGCGGCGACCACCGCGCCGATCAGGAGCGCCACCACCGGGAAGACGGCGATCGCCCAGCCGGGGTGGCGACGGCCCAGCCAGCCGGAGAGGCGGCTGCCCACGCCGGCCGCGACGAGCAGCGTGCAGAGCACCGCGGCCATCGCGTAGATCGGAAAGCCGATCAGCACCACGAACTTCGAGATCAGCACGACCTCGACCACGATGAAGCCGATGCCGAGGCAGCCGAAGTACACCGCGGTGGGCAGCGTGGCCGCGCGGCGGAGCCCCCGCCGCCGCATCCAGTGGACCGGGTACCAGAGGAAGAGGCCGGCCATCGCGACGGAGAGCCCGCCGAGCAGGTAGAGGTGGATGCGATCCCGCGGGATCGGGCCCATCAGGCTCGCGTTGACGAAGCCGGCGGTGGTCGCGGGCACGTAGCCGGCCGTGTCGGGCTCGATCCGATGGAGGTGCTTGCGCAGGTCGCGGAAGAAGGGGCGCGCGTCGGTGGTGGGCGCCACCTGGTACGGCAGGCGGGCCACGAGCGTGGGGTCGAGCGGCACGCGGAAGAATGCGGCCGGCACGTTGGCCGCCTCCGGCTGGCCCGGCGCGTACACGAGGCTGTAGGTGCGGTCCGGCTCCGACGCGAACTGCGGGCTCACGAAGCTCCGGGCCGCCGCGATCTCCTCCGGAGTCCACCGCGACCGCTTCACGAGCAGGGTCGGCATCATGAACTCGGACCAGCCGCTGCCCTCGATGATCACGTGCCGGGCGAAGTCGCGGTCGGGGAAGAGATCGTGCCACGCCTGCGCGGCGGTGGTGAGCATGCGGGGATAGACGTAGTAGTTGATCTGGAGGATGCCGTCGTCGGCGAGATGACTCAGGTACTCGCGATAGGCCTCCACCGTCTGGAGGTAGATGGGATCCATGGCCCCCGCCCCCTGGGCCACGCTCGAGGTGGTGTGGTTGCTGTGGATCTGGATCACGTCGTAGCGGTCCGGGGTGTGGCGCAGGTAGCTCCGGCCCTCGTCGCAGACGGGCCGGACGCGCGGGTGGTCGTACAGGTGGCCGGTGAACTCCGCGTACGGGCCCCGCGCGGCCTGGATCACCGCGCACACCATCTCCACCGCGTCGACCCGCGCGGCGCCGAACGTCAGCGCGGCCAGGACCTCCTGCCCGCCCGCGCTGCCGATCACCAGGGCGTGCATCGGAGTATCCCGCTTGAGCCAGTAGGCGAAGGCCACGTAGCGGCCGATGTTGTAGCGGGGATGGCCGTCCACCAGGTCGAAGTAGCGCGCGCGCGCCCGGGCCAGGTCGCCGTCGAACCGGTAGTAGAAGGAGCGCTGCGAGCCGCCGTCGTAGACGATGCGGCGCAGGAACGGCACGTCCCAGGGCAGCACGTCGATCTTCGCGGCGGGATCCCAGCGGGAGTACTCGGCCCGCTGCGTGGCCTCGCCGGCCTTCATGTCTCCCTTCGACACGTGGGTCTCGAAATCGATCCGCTCCGCGGCGGCGAGACCGACGAGCGCCACCACGCCCCCCGCGGCGAGCGCGAGCACGCGGGCGCGGCGGCGGCCCGCCGCGAGCAGCCCGGCCACCACCGCCCCGGCCGCCGCGATGAGCACGAGCATCGCGGCGGGTCCGATCAGGCTGGGGAGCCACACGATGCCGAGTGAGCCGAGCCCGGCGCCCAGGAGATCCCAGAAGTAGAGGCGGTCGACGCGGTGGGAGTGGCGCGTCAGGATCGTCGCGATGACGAGCCCGGAGGCGAAGAACGGCGCGAGCAACATCGCGTAGAGCGCGGCGAAGCTCGCGAGCTGGCGCCCCGGGTGCGTGAGCACCTCGCCGAAGTCGAACGGGAGCAGGATGATCGCGGGCAGCAGGAGCAGCACCGTGCCCGCGAACGCGAGCGCGGCCCAGACCACCGGGCGGTCCGACTCCGCGAGCGAGGGTCGCAGCATGACCGCGATGCCGCCGAGCCCGAGCCCGAAGATCGCGCTCGACACGATGAAGCTCGCGAGGTTGGTCCACAGCACCACGTCGAAGATCCGGGTCAGCGTCAGCTCGAGGAGCAGGGTCGCGGCCGAGATGACGAAGATGGCCGGGAAGACCCCGTCGGTCGGCGGCTCGGGCAGGTCGGGCAGGGGCGGGACGGGCGCGGGCCGGGTCCGGTCGGCCGCCCGGCGGACGCGCGGCCCGGGGGTCGGCGTCTCCAGGCGGGTCGACATCGTGGCGCGGAGCATACCCCGCCCTCCGCGCGTCAACAAGGGCTCGCGTGTATACTTCGAGGGCCGCCATGGTCCACCACCTCGACGCCGGCCAGGTCCAGTACGAGTGGAACAACGCGATCCCCCCGCGGCTCGAGATCGAGCCGGGCGACACGGTGGTGCTCGAGACGCGCGACGCGGCCGACCGGTACTACTCGCGCGCCTCCACTCACGCCGACGTGCTGGGGCGCGGACCCTTCCGCGGGCATCCTCTGACCGGGCCGGTGCGGATCCGGGGCGCGCGGCCGGGTGACGTGCTGGTGGTGGACATCCTGGAGGTGAAGCCGGCCGACTTCGGCTGGACCGCGATCCGGCCGGGCCGCGGCCTGCTGCCCGAGTCGGACTTC
>DATFAJ010000508.1:0-2784 GCA_035254745.1 Candidatus Methylomirabilota bacterium
CGAGAGCGAGATGGTGACCGCCATCCACGGCGAGAGTGACCGCCGGCACGCCTCGATGACGAGCACCGCCATCATCGAGCCCAGCACCACCTCGATCGGCAGCACCGGGGAGGCACCCTCCCAGCGATGGTTGAGCCGGTCGGCGTCCCAGATGAGGTACAGGCTGCCGACCGCGGTGAGGGCCGCCCACAGCCAGTCGAAGCGGCTCGGACGGGTCTGGGGCGAGGTCGAGCGGAAGGGGAACGCGACGAACACCAGCGGCACCAGGAACAGCAGGTGCACCGAGCGCTGCAGGCGGGGCTCGAGGGTTCCGTACCCCGCGGTGTAGAGATGGAACAGGGCGGCCGCCGTCGCGTAGACGCCGGCCGCCCAGTAGACCCACCCCTCGAGCTTTCTGATGGTGGTCGGTCCGGCTTACTTCAGCCAGCCCTTCTCGCGGTAGTAGCGCTCGGCCCCCGGATGGAGCGCGACGCCGAGGTAGAGATAGCCCTTGGAGGGCTCGTAGTCCGAGAGGCTGCCGTGGATCTTCCGCACCCGGTCCACGTTGTCGTTGAGGGCCTTGGTGATCGTGTAGGCGAGATCGTTGGACATCGCGCTCGACACCGTGATCGTGGTGCCCATCGTGGCCGAGACCACCGGCTCGTTGCCGTTGGCCGCCTTGGGATACGTGCCGGCCGGGATCACGCCCTCGCCCATCCCGAACTTGCCGAGGTGCTCGAGCAGCGGCTTCGGGAAGGCCAGGAGCTTGAGGTCGCGGCCCACCGAGGCCTCGGTGATGGACGCGCCGGGCAGGGCCAGGAAGGTGAAGGTCCCGTCGACGTTGCGGTCCTTGAAGGCGCCCGCCTGCTCGGAGTAGGAGCCGCGGAAGAACTTGGTGCCGGCCGCCTCCCAGGTCTTGTAGCAGTCGGCGGTCTTGCCGGGCTGGCAGTAGCCGTAGAACTCCATGATCTTCTCGAACACCCACACGTCGGACGACCCCGGCTTGGAGATGGCCAGGCGCATCGGCTTCTTGCCCTTGAAGATCTCCTCCATCGTCATCTTGGCGAACGGCGAGTCGGCCGCGACGTAGAAGTGGAAGGTGTTGAGGCTCATGTTGCCGGCGAGCGCGCGGAGCTTGTCCATCTTCTGGCCCGGGTACGGGTCCTCGCCGCGGAAGGCCGCGCCCAGCAGCGGAGGCAGGCCCATGCCGAGCTCGGCCTCGCCCTTCTCGACCAGCAGCGGGTTCTGGGTGCCGCCGCCCGGGATGACCTTGATGTTGAGCCCCGCCTTCTCGCGGAGCAGCTCGGCCATGCCGCCCGAGATCGCGTACCAGCCGCCGCCGACCGCGCCCGCGGTCCAGGTCAGCGACTGCTGCGCCGCCGCGCCGCCGGCCAGCGCCGCGACGAGTACCAGAGCCATCACCGCGAGCCCCAAGCTCTTCCGCATCGGTCCTGCCTCCTGTGGGTGCACTCAGAACATGTTGGCTTCGGCGCGCAGTCTTCCCGCGGCGAAGCGATCGAGGGACAGGGGAGCAATATCCATGCTGCCGGCGCGGCCGTCAAGCAGGATCTCGGTCATCAGGATGCCGATGGCGGGCGCGTGCATGAACCCGTGACCGGAGAAGCCGCAGGCGACGTGGAGTCCCGGCGCCTGGACCGCGGGCCCGAGGATGCCGTGGTAGTCGGGGGTGAGATCGCGCACGCCCGCGTAGGCCCGCATGACCCGGGCCTCCGCGAGCGGCGGCACCCGCACCGCCGCGGCGCGGAAGACCGCGCCGAACGCGTCCCAGTCCACCTCGGTGTCGAGGCCGGGCTTGATGTCCTTGTCGGTGCCGCCCATCAACACCGCGCTCTGCCCCTGGCGGTGCACGTAGAAGCCGGTGTCGAGGTCGACGATCAGAGGAAAGACGGGCGGCAGGACCGGCAGGGGCTCGGTCACCATCACCTGCCGGCGGTAGGGCCTCGACGGGATCGAGACCCCGGCCATCGCCCCGATCTGGTCGGCGTAGGGCCCGGCGCAGTCGACCACGATCGGCGCGCTCCACTCCCCGCGTGGCGTGCGCACGCCGGTGACGCGCTCGCCCGATCTCACGAGGCCGGTCACCGGGTGCTCGGTCAGCACGCGCAGGCCCCGGCCCCGGGCGCGGGCCAGGAAGGCCTGCAGCATCGAGTAGGGGTCGGCCGAGCCGTCGTCGGCGCAGAAGGTGCCGCCGAGCAGGTCGTGGGTGACCAGCGCGGCCAGGTGGGTCTGGATCTGGGCCGGGGTCAGGAGCTCGCTCGCCACGCCCAGCCCGCGCTGCAGCGCGACGTTCCCGCGGCACTGCTCGAGCGTGGCGGGGTCGGTGGTGACGAAGAGGTAGCCGTGGCGCGTGAAGTCGACCGGCGAGCCCAGGATCTCCTCGGCGTGGGTGAAGTAACGATACGAGAGCTGGGTGAGGCGGACGTTGGCCTCGGTCGAGAACTGGAAGCGCACGCCCCCGGTGGCCTTGGACGTGGCGCCGGTCCCGGGCTCGACCTCCTTCTCGAGCACGACTATCCGGAGGGCCGGATCGCGCTCGAGGAGGTGGAACGCCACCGAGCCGCCGATGATGCCGGCGCCCACGATGACGACGTCGGCGGTCTCGCTCACGCTGTCGGCGGACTCAGGCGGGGCGCGGCGCGAGCCCGTGGCGAACCGAGTCGTGCACCATCCGGACCAGCGTCGTGATGTCGAAGACGGGCAGGCCGGTGGCGGCCTGGATGTCGGCGCGGTAGGGCGGCATGTTCGTGCACTCGAGCACGATCGCGCCAATCTCGGGATGCTCCC
>DATFAJ010000509.1:0-5867 GCA_035254745.1 Candidatus Methylomirabilota bacterium
GCACGCCGGAGCGGGTCGCGCGGACGCTGCGGATCCTGGGGGCGCCGCCGCCGCCCTGGCTCACGCTGCTCGCGTCTCGCTCGTGACGCCGCGTCAGCGACCGCGCCCTCGGCCGCCCCCCGGGCGGAGCGCGCGGCCGGCCCGGCCGAATGATCCCCGCGAGCGGTCCGTCAAGATATGCTACAAGCGGAGCGACACGAGAGGGGGGCCGGCATGGCTGGCGAAGCACATGAGTCCGGGGAGTTGGGTCCGACGTCCACGGATTCACCGCGCCGGTCGCGGGGCCGGATCCTCGTCATCGGCATCGTTCTGGCCGCGCTGCTCGCCGGAGGCGGCTACTTCGCCCTGAACCGGCCCGGGCGGGCCGCCCAGCGGGCCACCCCCGCCGGGCCGCGCCCCGTCCCGGTGGTCACGGCCCCCGCCCGCACCGGCGACCTCCCCGTCTACCTCACCGGCCTCGGGTCGGTGACCGCGCTCAACACGGTGACGGTCCGGAGCCGGGTCGACGGCCAGCTCATGCGGACCTCCTTCCAGGAGGGCCAGATCGTCAAGGCCGGGGACGTCCTGGCCGAGATCGATCCGCGGCCCTTCGAGGCCCAGCTCACCCAGGTCGAGGGACAGCTCGCCAAGGACGAGGCCCAGCTCAGCAACGCGCGCCTGGACCTCGAGCGCTACCGGACGCTCGTCAAGGGCGGCTTCATCCCCCAGCAGCAGCTCGACACCCAGGCCTCGACGGTGTCCCAGCTCGCCGCCGCCATCAAGGCCGACCAGGGCAACATCGACGCGATCCGCCTGCAGCTCACCTACTGTCGGATCCTCGCCCCGATCACCGGCCGGACGGGCCTGCGTCTCGTCGACGCGGGTAACATGGTGCACGCCAACGATCCGGGCGGGCTCGTGGTGCTCACCCAGATCCAGCCGATCGCGGTGCTGTTCACGATCCCCCAAGACAACCTGCAGTCGGTGCTCGCACGCCAGCGGGCCGCCGGGGCGATCGCGGTGGAGGCCTTCGACCGCGAGGGGCGCACCCGCCTCGCCACCGGGACGCTGGTGGCGGTGGACAACCAGATCGATCAGAGCACCGGGACGGTCAAGATCAAGGCCGCCTTCGACAATGCCGACGGCGCGCTCTACCCGAACCAGTTCGTCAACGCGCGGGTGCTCGTCGACACCTTGAAGGGCGCGGTGCTGGTGCCCAACGAGGCCATCCAGCGCGGCTCCGTGGGCCCGTTCGTCTACGTGGTGAAGGCCGACAAGACGGTGGAGCTGCGCAAGGTCGTGCTGGGGCCCACCGAGGGCGGCGTCACCGCGGTGCGCGAGGGCGTGGCCGCGGGCGACGCGCTCATCGTCGACGGAGCCGACAAGGTGCAGGAGCGCTCGCGCGTGGAGCCCGCGACCCGCGGCGAGGGCCCGCCCGCTCGCCGGGGCGAGCGCCCGCCCGCGCGCGCGGGCTCATGAACCCGTCCCGGCCGTTCATCCTCCGGCCGGTCGCCACCTCGCTCCTCACCGTCGCGATCGTCCTGGCCGGCATCGTGGCCTACCGGCTGCTGGCGGTCTCCGCGCTGCCGCAGGTCGACTACCCGACCATCCAGGTGCAGACGTTCTACCCGGGGGCGAGCCCCGACGTCATGGCCTCCGCGGTCACCGCCCCGCTCGAGCGGCAGTTCGGCCAGATGCCGGGGCTCAAGCAGATGACGTCGACCAGCTCGTCGACCAGCAGCGTGATCACGCTGCAGTTCGACCTGAACCTGGCGCTCGACATCGCCGAGCAGCAGGTGCAGGCCGCGATCAACGCGGCGACCTCGTTCCTGCCCAACGACCTGCCGAACCCGCCGATCTACAGCAAGGTCAACCCGGCCGACGCGCCCATCCTCACCCTCGGCCTGACCTCGAGCACGCTGCCGCTCACCACGGTCCAGGACCTGGCCGACACGCGGCTCGTGCCCAAGATCTCCCAGCTCCCCGGGGTCGGCCTCGTCAGCCTGAGCGGCGGCCAGAAGCCGGCCATCCGGATCCAGGTCAATCCGGCCCGGCTCGCGGCCAACGCGCTCGCGCTCGACGACGTGCGCGCGGCGGTGGCGGCCGCCAGCGTGAACCAGGCCAAGGGCAGCCTCGACGGCCCGCGCCAGGCCTTCACCATCGGGGCCAACGATCAGCTCGTGAGCAGCGCGCAGTACCGCGACCTCGTGGTGGCCTACCGCAACGGCGCGCCGGTGCACCTCTCCGACGTGGCCGACACGGTGGACGACGCGGAGAACCTGCGCCAGGCCGCCTGGATGGGCACCGAGCCCGCGGTCATCGTGAACATCCAGCGCCAGCCGGGCGCGAACCTGATCCAGGTGGTCGACCGGGTCAAGGCGCTGCTGCCCACGCTGCAGGCGACCCTGCCCGGCTCGGTGAAGGTCGCGATCCTGAGCGATCGCACCACCACCATCCGGGCCTCGGTGCACGACGTGCAGCTCGAGCTGACGATGGCGGTGATCCTGGTCGTGCTCGTGATCTTCCTGTTCCTGGGCAGTCCGGCCGCCACCTTCATCCCGTCCATCGCGGTGCCGGTCTCGATCATCGGGACCTTCGCGGTCATGTACGGGCTCGGCTTCAGCCTCAACAACCTCTCCCTGATGGCGCTGACCATCGCCACCGGCTTCGTGGTCGACGACGCGGTGGTGATGATCGAGAACATCGCGCGCTACATCGAGGCGGGCGACGGCCCGCTCGAGGCCGCCCTCAAGGGCTCGGCCCAGATCGGCTTCACCATCCTCTCGCTGACCGTCTCCCTCATCGCGGTGCTCATCCCGCTGCTGTTCATGGGCGACATCGTGGGCCGGCTCTTCCGCGAGTTCGCGATCACGCTCAGCGCCGCGATCCTGGTCTCGGCCGCGGTGTCGCTCACCCTGACCCCGATGCTCTGCGCCAAGCTCCTGCGCCACCACGGGCCGCAGGAGACCGGCCGGGTGGCCCGCGCCTCGCAGGCGGTGTTCAATCGCGTCCTCGACGCCTACGCGCGCACCCTGCGCGTCGTGCTCGCCCACCAGGGGCTCACCCTCGTGGTCGCGGTCGGCACCCTCGGGCTCACCCTGCTGCTCTACGCGGTGGTGCCGAAGGGCCTGTTCCCGATCCAGGACACCGGGGTGATCCTCGGCATCTCGGAGGCGCCCCAGAGCGTGTCGTTCCCCGCGATGGCCGAGCGGCAGCGCGCGCTCGCCCGGGCCATCCAGGCCGATCCCGCGGTCGACACGCTGTCATCCTTCATCGGCATCGACGGGGCCAACGTCACTCTCAACAGCGGGCGCATGCAGATCACCCTCAAGCCCCTCGACGAGCGCGGGGTCGGGGTGCGCGACGTGATCGAGCGGCTCCGCGCGCGCCTGGCCGACGTGCCCGGCATCACCCTCTACCTCCAGCCGGTGCAGGACCTCACGGTGGAGGACCGGGTCAGCCGCACCCAGTACCAGTACAGCCTCGAGGATCCCAACGTGACCGAGCTCAACACCTGGGCCCCCCGGATGGTCGAGCGCCTCCGCGCGCTCCCCGTGCTCCGGGACGTGGCGAGCGACCAGCAGGACCAGGGGCTCGAGACCTCGGTCCGCATCGACCGCAACACCGCCGCGCGCCTCGGCATCACGCCCCAGATGATCGACGACGCGCTCTACAACGCGTTCGGCCAGCGGCAGATCTCGACCATCTTCACCCAGCTCAACCAGTACCGGGTGGTGCTCGAGGTCAAGCCCGAGTTCCGCCAGGATCCGGCCGCGCTCCAGCAGATCTACCTGCGCTCCACCACCGGCGGGCAGGTGCCGCTCTCCACCTTCACCAGCATCGAGGAGCGCGCGACCCCGCTCCTGGTGAGCCACCAGGGCCAGTTCCCCGCGGTGACCATCTCCTTCAACCTGGCCCCCGGTGCCTCGCTCGGCGAGGCGGTGAAGGCCATCGATGACACGCGGCGCGACCTCCGCATGCCCGCCGCGATCGAGGCGCGCTTCCAGGGCGCCGCCCGCGCCTTCCAGGCCTCGCTCGCCAACGAGCCGCTCCTGATCCTCGCCGCGGTGGTCACGGTCTACATCGTGCTGGGCGTGCTCTACGAGAGCTGGATCCACCCGGTGACCATCCTCTCCACCCTGCCGTCGGCGGGTGTCGGCGCGCTGCTCGCCCTGCTCGGCGCGCGCCTCGACCTGAGCGTCATCGCCCTGATCGGCATCATCTTGTTGATCGGCATCGTGATGAAGAACGCGATCATGATGATCGACTTCGCGCTCGACGCCCAGCGCACCGAGGGCAAGCCCGCGCCCGAGGCGATCTACCAGGCGTGCCTGCTGCGCTTCCGCCCGATCATCATGACCACGATGGCCGCGCTCCTGGGCGGCGTCCCGCTGGCGCTGGGTCGAGGCGTCGGCTCCGAGCTCCGCCAGCCGCTCGGCATCGCGATCGTGGGCGGGCTCATCATGAGCCAGCTGCTCACGCTCTACACGACCCCGGTGATCTACCTGGCCTTCGACCGCCTCGCCGCCCGCGCGGCCCGCCGCCGCGCCCTCCCCGCCGGCGCGCCCCCCGAGCCCTCGCGACCGTGAACCTCTCCGGGCCGTTCATCCGCCGCCCGGTCGGCACCACGCTGCTGACCCTGGCCCTGGTGCTGGCCGGGATCATCGGCTTCCGGCTGCTGCCGGTGGCGCCGCTGCCCCAGGTGGACTTCCCGACCATCAACGTCTCGGCCGGGCTGCCCGGGGCGAGCCCGGAGACGATGGCCTCCGCGGTGGCGACCCCGCTCGAGCGGCAGTTCACGCGCATCGCCGCGATCACCGAGATGACGTCCACCAGCTTCCTCGGCTCGACGAGCGTGGCGCTGCAGTTCGACCTCTCGCGCGACATCAACGGCGCGGCCCGCGACGTGCAGTCGGCCATCAACGCGGCCGCGGGCCAGCTCCCCTCGAACCTGCCGAGCAACCCGACCTACCGCAAGGTCAACCCGGCCGACGCCCCGATCATGATCCTGGCGCTCACCTCGGCCACCGCGACCACCGGCCAGCTCTACGACATGGCCTCCACCATCCTCCAGCAGAAGCTGGCCCAGCTGGAGGGCGTGGGGCAGGTGTTCGTGGGCGGCAGCTCGCTCCCCGCGGTGCGCGTCGAGCTCAACCCCCACGCGCTCGCCCGCTACGGCATCGGCCTCGAGGACGTGCGCGCGGTGCTGGCCAGCGCCAACGTCAACCGGCCCAAGGGCCAGATCCACGGCCCGGAGCGGGCGTGGGAGATCCGCACCAGCGACCAGCTCCGCTTCGCGGAGGAGTACCGGCCGCTCCTGGTGGCCTGGCGCAACGGGGCCGCGGTGCGGCTCTCCGACGTGGCCGAGGTGCGCGACGCGGGTGAGGACCTGCGCGCGGTCGGCCTCGCCAACGGCCAGCCCGCCGCGCTCATCATCATCTTCCGGCAGCCGGGCGCCAACATCATCGAGGCGGTGGATCACATCCGCGACGCGATGCCCGAGCTGCACGCGCTGCTGCCCGCCGACGTCGTCCTCACCCCGGTGCTCGACCAGACCGTGACCATCCGGGCCTCGGTGTCGGACGTCGAGCACGCCCTGATGATCTCGGTGGCCCTGGTGGTGCTGGTGGTGTTCCTGTTCCTCCGGGACGGGCGCGCCACCGCGATCCCCGGCGTCGCGGTGCCGGTGTCCCTGATCGGCACCTTCGCCTTCATGTACCTGATCGGCTACAGCATCGACAACCTCTCGCTGATGGCCCTCACGGTGGGCATCGTGTTCAACACGCCGAACAACCCGAGCGGCAAGGTGTTCTCGCGCGCCGAGCTCGAGGTGATCGCCGACGTGTGCCTGCGCCACGACCTGCTCGCGATCACCGACGAGATCTACG
>DATFAJ010000510.1:0-2196 GCA_035254745.1 Candidatus Methylomirabilota bacterium
AGGGACAGACCAAGTACACCGAGGTCGGCGGGATCCCCGAGCTGCGCGCCGCGGTGTGCCAGAAGTTCAAGCGCGACGACGGGCTCGACTACACCCCCGACGAGGTGACCGTCTCCTGCGGGGCGAAGCACACGCTCTACAACATCATGATGGCGCTCGTGAACCCGGGGGACGAGGTGCTGATCCCGAGCCCCTACTGGGTGTCCTACCCGGAGCAGGTGCGGCTCCTGGGCGGGGTGCCGGTGCCGGTGATCACGCAGGAGTCGACCGGGTTCGACCTCGACCCGGCCGCGCTGCGGGCGGCGGTCACCCCGCGGACGAAGATCGTCGTGCTCGACAGCCCGGGCAACCCGACCGGCGCGGTGTTCTCCCGCGACGCGCTCGCCGAGGTGGCGAAGCTCGCGATCGAGCGCGACCTCTGGGTCGTCTCCGACGAGTGCTACGAGTCGCTCACCTACGAGGGCCGTCACGTCTCGATCGCGTCGCTCTCGCCCGAGATCAAGGCGCGCACCATCGTGGTCAACACGTGCTCGAAGGCGTACGCGATGACCGGCTGGCGCATCGGCTACGCGGCCGGCCCCAAGCCGATCATCCGCGCGATGACCGACGTGCAGAGCCAGGTCACGTCCAACCCCACCTCCATCGCCCAGTGGGCCGCGGTGGAGGCGCTGAGCGGCCCGCAGGACGAGGTGGCCAAGATGGCGGGGGAGTTCGACCGGCGGCGCCACGTCATCGTGGACGGGCTCAACGCCATCCCCGGGGTGCGCTGCGTGATGCCGAAGGGCGCGTTCTACGCCTTCCCGAACGTCTCCGGGCTCTTCGGCAGGCGCGGGAAGGGCGGGGTGCTGCGCGGCTCCGCCGACGTCTGCGCGTTCCTGCTCGACGAGGCGCGCATCGCCACCGTGGCCGGGGTGGACTTCGGCTCCGACGCCCACATCCGCCTCTCGTACGCCACCGGGCTCGAGACGATCAAGGAAGGCCTGCGGCGGATGGCGGCCGCGGTCCGCACGCTCGAGGGCGCCTAGATGAAGATCGAGGGCTCCGCCGACATCCCGGCCGCGCGCGACAAGGTCTGGGCCGCGTTCCTCGATCCCAACGTCTTGGCCCAGGCCCTCCCGGGCTGCGAGAAGCTCGAGGCGGTGGGTCCGAACGAGTACAAGGCCACCATGAAGGTCGGCGTCGCCGCGATCAAGGGCACGTTCGAGGGCAAGGTGAAGCTGAGCGATCTCGAGCCGCCGCACCGGTATCGCATGGCGGTGGAGGGTAGCGGCGGCCCCGGCTTCGTGCGCGGCGACGCGGGCATGCAGCTCTCCGACGTGGACGGGGGCACCCGGGTGAGCTACGACGCGGACGTGCAGGTGGGCGGGCTCATCGCGAGCGTCGGGCAGCGGATGCTGGGCGGCGTCACCAAGATGATGCTCGACCAGTTCTTCACCCGCATGACCGAGCTGCTCACCTCGCAGAAGACCTAGCGCTGCCCACGCTGCCGCCGCTCCTGCTGGCCGGGCTCCTGTCGGCCGCGGCCGCCGCCACGCCCCAGCCGGTCGCGGGAGACTGCGCCGGAGCCGGTCCCGAGCAGCCGTCGCGCTGCATCTACCGCGCCGCGTTTCCCAGCACCGGCCTGGTCTCCCGGTGCCGCACCGACCACGACTGCCGGGTCGGCTACTACTACGGCGATCCCGAGAAGCCGGTGTGGCTCGAGCCCCCGCCCGGCCTCGCCACGCTGCCGCGACCGGAGGTGATCTGGCACGAGGCCGCCTTCGCGGAGGTCCGGTTCGACACCGGCTCGGGCCCGGTGTCGTACTTCTTCGAGGCGAAGCGCCGGCAGCTCTCCCGCCCGCAGCCGGACGTGCTCGCGGCGGACACTCACCGCCACCTGATGGCCCAGGCGGTCGGGCGCGCGGTCGTGGTGCGCCAGATCTTCTCGGGACGCGAGGTGCTGCGCATCGAGCGGGACTGGGCGGCGGGCTCGGCGCTGCGCGACGCGATCACCGCGATCCACTTCGATCCGGACACGCGGGTGACGATCAGCTACCTTCGGGGGGCTGCGCGGGAGGCCGTCACCGAGCGGATCTCCGTGCCTGGCGTTCCTCGTTGAGGTAGGGCCGGCGAGGGGGCCGGGGCGAGGGGGGTGGCGGGGGCCGCCTGACCACGGCCCGCTCCGCTTCGACGACCTTTGGCAGGACTTCCCAACCT
>DATFAJ010000511.1:0-2150 GCA_035254745.1 Candidatus Methylomirabilota bacterium
CCCGTTCTCCAGGTGATCGTCGACCCCGGGGACGCGCGCGCTGTGGCCCCCGAAGATGGCCTCCACCAGCTCGAAGGCGGCGTCGAACTCGTGGGTGCGGTCCCAGCCCCGCAGCGGCCTCCACTCCTCTTGGGTTGTGATGACCGGATGAAAGGGAAACCAGATGCCGGAGCTGGCGATGGTGCGGCGCACGTCGGTCACGTAGGTCAGCGGCTTGCCGCCGATCTGGCCGCCGACCTTCACCTCCGGGTTGCGCACCCCGTACTCGATCATGTGGTAGTAGCAGAACGTGCACGTGCCCAGCACGCGCTCGTCCTGCGCGTAGAGGTAGTCCATCGCGTCGAGCGTCTCGGGGTGCATGTGGCCGCCCGCGTGGCGGCCGCAGGTGTAGACCGGGAAGCCCAGGCGCGCGGTCGCCTCGCGGACGTGCTCGTAGAGGCCGCGGCCGTGGATGGCGGTGGGCGGATCCCCGATCGAGCTGTCGTTGTGGAGCGCGGGCTCGATGAAGTCGTGGCGGCTCGTCCGCTCGACCCAGTCGGCGGCCATGTCCTCGGTGATGTTGGTCGAGAAGCCGGGGTCCTCGATGTCGTAGGTGGCGGGGATCAGGTTCTCGATCTGGTAGTCGAGGAAGGTGAAGTCGCGCATGCCGTGCACGTCGTGGCGGAACGACAGCACGCCGTCGTACGCACCGAAGGAGCGCAGCCGCGTCTGCCAGAGCGCGTCGAGGCCCACCTCGAGCAGCACGCGACGCAGGAAGAAGAGCAGGGTGTCGCCCCAGTGGGTCGGGTTCGCCCAGTGGCGGACCGCCTCCACGTTGAGATGCGCCTGGAGCATGCCGCCCACCAGCTCGAGGACCTGGTTGGCCACGTAGGCGGTGCGCTCGGTCAGGACGATGGCGGAGCCGATCGGCGTGGCGGTCGCGGTGGTGGCGTCGGTCAGGTCGCCGGTGAGCTCGACCAGGTCGGCGAGGACGCGGCTGCCCGCGGCGGGCTCGACCTGCTGGGCCGCGTGCCCGGCGTAGCCGCTCACGTAGAGGGGCTCCCACGCGGGACCCGCGAACGGCGAGCGGGGCCGCCAGCGCCAGCCGGTGTAGCCGGTCACCGGTCGCGATGCGTGGCGGGCGAGGCCGAGCAGCGCCGGCGGCAGGTTGGTCCGGCCGGTGACGATCAGGCGGCGATCGCCGCCGCCGAGCCACGACTCGAGGCGGGCCGCGGTCTCGTCGGCGAGGTGCCCGGCGTCGGGGACGAGCAGGGCGCGGATCCCCCCGAGTCGATCCGCGCTGAGGTCGGCCTCCTCCACGAGATCGTGCTTGAGATTGCAGCGGTGCAGCAGCAGCGCGGCGCCGGCCGGGGCCAGATAGGCGTGCTCGCCCTTGAGCCAGGTGCGGGGCCGGCCCCACGCGTCCGTGAAGCGGTAGGTCTCGCCCCGCGAGACGGCGAGGGCCGCGTAGGCGTCGCGGCTCCGCCGGCTCCACAGCACCGCGACGTCGTGCCCTCGGGGACGGATCACGCCGGGCAGTCTATCCGCCGGACGCCGCGGCTGTCGAGCCTCGCCTCGTGGCGACCGGGCGCGGTATAGTCGGGCGGTGACCACCGCGGCCGATCCCTCACGTGAGCGCTGGAACCGGCGCTGGGCCGGCGAGCGCGCCCACGCCTCGAGCGCGCCCAGCGAATTCCTGGTCGCGGAGACCGAGGCTTTGCCGCCCGGGCGGGCACTCGACGTGGCGTGCGGGGCGGGGCGCAACGCGGTCTGGCTGGCGCGTCGGGGATGGGCGGTCACCGGCGTGGACTTCTCGGACGTGGCGCTGCGCGCGGCCCGGGAGCTGGCCGCGTCCGCCGGCGTCGAGGTCGAGTGGATCGAGGCGGACGCGGTGACGTGGATTCCGCCGCGCCGGGCCTACGACCTGGTCACCGTGATGTACCTGCAGCTGCCCGTCGCGGAGCGGCGGGCCGCGCTGGGGCACGCCGCCGACGCGGTCGGGCCCGGCGGCACGCTGCTGGTGGTGGGCCACGACCTGCTGAACCTCACCGAGGGCTGGGGCGGTCCCACGCAGGCGGAGGTGCTCTTCACCCCCGAGGACGTCGTGTCCGAGATCGGCGGGCTCGTGATCGAGAGCGCGCGGCGGGTGCGCCGCGCGGTGGCGGAAGGCG
>DATFAJ010000512.1:0-6871 GCA_035254745.1 Candidatus Methylomirabilota bacterium
ACGGCCATCTCCCTCTGCATGGACAACAAGCTGCCGATCGTGGTCTTCGACCTCACCCGAAGGGGCAACATCAGACGGATAGTCACGGGCGAGCCGGTCGGATCCGTGGTCTCCGCCGACGCGGCGGCGCCGAAGGGGTGACCATGACGCAACAAGCGGTGCAGAAGGACTTCGAGACCCGGATGCAGGCCGCCGTCGACGCGCTCACGCGGGAGTTCGCGGGGGTCCGCACCGGCCGCGCCAACGCGGCGCTGCTGGACGGCGTGCGCGTCGAGGCCTACGGCAACGTGACCCCGATCAACCAGGTCGCCTCGGTGTCGGTACCCGACCCGCGCACGATCCTGATCCAGCCGTGGGACGCCTCCCAGCTGAAGGAGATCGAGAAGGGCATCGTCAAGTCGGACCTGGGGCTCAGCCCGAGCAATGACGGCAAGGTCATCCGGCTCACCATGCCGACCTTGACCGAGGAGCGGCGCAAGCAGCTCGCCAAGACGGTGGGCAAGTTCGCGGAGGACGCGCGGGTCGCGATCCGCAACGCCCGGCGCGAGGCCAACGACCGGATGAAGGCCCTCGCCAAGGACAAGAAGATCTCCGAGGACGAGGAGCGCCGCGGCCACGACCAGATCCAGAAGGCCACCGACCGCTTCACGGCAAAGGTCGACGAGCTGACCAAGAAGAAGGAGCAGGAGCTCCTGACCGTTTAGCCCGACCGACGGGTTACTTCTTCAAAGCTCTTCATCTGCGGGGGCCTAGACATGGCCCCCGCACTCCCTCCTGGCGGGCGGACAACCGTTTACTTCCCGCGGTCGCGCGTGGGCGTTTTCCCCGGTATTTCGGCATTTTTGCTGGCAATGCGACAGGCCCTCACGTACCATCGTCTGATATGACGGCGAAGGCCGGGGCTGGGGTGTCGGTGGCGGAGTTGTCGACGCTTCCGGAGGACGACCTCAGGCGTCGGGTCATGGCGCACCCGGTGCCCCGCCACGTCGCGATCATCATGGACGGCAACGGCCGGTGGGCCACCAGCCGTGGCCTGCCGCGCGTCGCCGGACACGGCGAGGGCGTGAAGGCGGTACGGAGCATCGTCCGCACCGCGGGCGAGCTCGGCATCGAGTTCCTCACCCTCTACGCGTTCTCGTCCGAGAACTGGCAGCGCCCGCACCAGGAAGTCTCGACCCTGATGGCCCTTCTCGAGCGCTCCATCGAGCGCGAGCTGCCGGAGCTGATGGAGCGCAACGTCCGCTTCCGCATGATCGGCCGGCCCGAGGGCGTGCCCCCGCGGGTGGGGGAGCGGATCCGGCGCCTCATCGACACCACCGCGGGCAACACCGGCCTCACCCTGCTCATGGCATTCAACTACGGCGGGCGCGACGAGCTGGTCGACGCGGTGCGGACTCTCGCCCGCGAGGTCCAGCGGGGCGCGCTCCGGCCCGAGGACATCGACGAGGTCCGCGTGTCGCGGGCGCTCTACACCGACGGGGTGCCGGACCCGGATCTCCTGATCCGCACCAGCGGCGAGCTGCGCCTCTCGAACTTCCTCCTGTGGCAGGTGGCCTACACCGAGCTCTGGATGACCTCCACGCTCTGGCCGGACTTCGGGGCGCGCGAGTTCTGCCTCGCGGTGGCCGACTTCCAGCAGCGCGATCGCCGCTTCGGGAGAGTCTGATGTCGCAGGCCGAGGGCGTGCGCCTTCCGGGTCCGGTCGAGGCGGCCGGCTCGTCCCGCCTGGCCGCGCTCATGCGGCGGCTGCTCAGCACGCTGGTCCTGCTTCCCCTCTTCGTGTGGATGGTCGTCGAGGGGCCGATGTGGCTCTTCGGCACGGTCATGGTGCTGGTGGGAGCGCTCGGGCAGTGGGAGTTCACCGGCATGTTCGAGCGCGCCGGGGTGCGGACGTTCCGGGTGATCGGGCTGCTCGGGGGCGCGGTCCTGACCGCGAGCTTCGCGCTGCCGGTCTCCGAGCGCGTGACGTTCACCGCGGTCCTGCTCGCGATCCTCGCGATCGGGCTGCTGCGGGGCGAGACCGCCGGCCGCACCGCGTGGGAGCCGGTGGCGGTCACCCTCTGCGGGGTGTGCTACGTGAACTGGCTGCTCGGCTACGCCTTCTGGCTGCGGGATCTCGAGGACGGCGTGGAGTGGATCCTGCTCCTGGTCTCGGTCACCTGGCTGGGCGAGACCGCGGCCTACCTGGTGGGCTCGACGCTCGGCCGGCACAAGCTGGCCCCGGCCATCAGCCCGCGCAAGACGGTGGAGGGCGCGGTGGCCCAGCTCGCGGTCTCGGTGCTGGCCGCGCTAGGCGCGCGCGCGTGGTTCTTCCCCGCCCTGTCGCTGCAGAGCGCGATCGTGGTCGGGCTGCTCCTGGGCGTGGTGGGCCAGGCCGGCGATCTCATGGAGTCCGCGATCAAGCGCAGCGTCGACACCAAGGACACCGGGCGGGTCATCCCCGGTCACGGCGGCATGCTCGATCGCATGGACAGCCTGCTCGTCAACACCCCGGTGCTGTTCTACTACGCAACCTACGGGAGGTCTCTCGGCGCATGAAGCGGCTGACCGTGCTGGGTGTCACCGGTTCCGTCGGGCGGCGCACGCTGGAGCTGGTCGAGCACTTCCCGGAGGACTTCCGGGTCGAGGGCATGGCGGCCCGGGGCTCCGACCCGGAGCTGGTCGCGGAGCTCTGCCGGCGCCACCGGCCGCGGGCGCTCGCGCTGTCCGACCCGAGCGCGCTGGATGCGGTGGCCCGCGCGCTCGCCGCGCCGCGCCCGGAGCTGCTGGCGGGTCCGGACGGGCTCGTCACGCTCGCCCGGCAGGTCGAGGCCGACGTGGTGCTCTCCGCCATCGTGGGCGGCGCCGGGCTGCTGCCGACGATGGCCGCGATCCAGAGCGGCAAGAACATCGCGCTCGCCAACAAGGAGACGCTGGTGATGGCGGGCAGCCTGATGACCGCGGCGGCCCGGGAGCGCGGGGTCGCCCTCCTCCCGGTCGACTCCGAGCACAGCGCGGTCTTCCAGTGCCTCGAGGGCCACAACCGGAGCGAGGTGCGCCGCATCCTGCTCACCGCGTCCGGCGGGCCCTTCCGGACCATGAAGGCGGCGGACCTCGCGCAGGTGACGGTGGAGCAGGCGCTGAACCATCCCACCTGGCGGATGGGCGCCAAGATCACGGTGGACTCGGCCACCCTGATGAACAAGGGGCTCGAGGTCATCGAGGCGCGCTGGCTGTTCGACGTGTTGCCCGAGAAGGTGCAGGTGGTGGTGCATCCGCAGTCGGTCGTGCACTCGCTGGTCGAGTACGTGGACGGCTCGGTCATCGCCCAGCTCGGGGTGCCGGACATGGGCATCCCGATCCTGTACGCGCTCACGTACCCCCAGCGGCTGCCCTGCCCGGCCGAGCGCCTCGACCTCACCCGGGTCGGCGCGCTGACGTTCGAGGAGCCGGACGTCCTGCGGTTCCCGTGCCTGGCCCTCGCGCGGCAGGCCCTGCTCGAGGGCGGCTGCGCCGCGGTCATCCTCAACGCGGCCAACGAGGTCGCGGTGGCCGCGTTCCTCGAGGGCCGGATCCGCTTCACCCAGATCCCGGAGCTCATCGCCGAAGCCCTGTCGCGGGTGCCCGCGCGGGCCCTCGACGGCATCGACACGTGCGTGGACGTCGACACCCGGACGCGGGCGACGGTGCGGGAGTGGCTTCCCGGCGGCGTCGTCGCGGCGGTGAGATAGCGGAGGCGCCGGTGGCGACGCTACAGATGCTGGTCTCGTTCGTGGTGGTGCTGGGCATCCTGATCGTCGTCCACGAGCTCGGGCACTTCCTGATGGCCCGCCTCGCCGGGGTCGGGGTCGAGCGCTTCTCGATCGGCTTCGGCCCGGTGCTCTGGCGCTTCCGCGGGAAGGAGACCGAGTACTGCGTGTCCGCGATCCCGATGGGCGGCTACGTGAAGATGATGGGGGACGACGAGAACCCCCTCGAGGGCGGCAAGGGCGCGACCATCGACCCGACCAAGGCCTTCAACGGCAAGCCCCTCGCGGCGCGCTTCCTCATCGTGTTCGCGGGGCCCGCGATGAACTTCGTGCTCGCCGCGCTGATCGCCGGGCTCATGTTCATGCTGGTCGGCCGCCCGGTGGCCCCCACGCTGGTCGGTCGGGTGGCCGAGGGCAGCCCGGCCGCGCAGGCCGGCCTCACCACCGGCGATCGCATCGTGGCGATCGACGGCAAGCCGGTGCCGTACTGGGAGGACCTCCTCCGGGTCGTGCAGGCCGCGCGCGGGCGCGCGCTGCAGGTCGCGGTGCAGGGGCCGGCGGGGGAGCGGACCGTCACCCTCACGCCCACGCAGACGAAGCGCAAGGACCTCTTCGGCGACGAGCAGACCGTGTGGGAGATCGGGGCGAGCCCCTACATCCCCGCCGCCATCGGCGACACCGTGTCCGGCGATCCGGCCGAGCAGGCCGGGCTCAAGCCGGGCGACGTGGTGGTGGCGCTCGAGGGGCAGCCGGTCCTCTCCTGGGACGAGCTCGCGGAGCGCATCCACCAGCGGGCGGGGCAGCCCACCCGACTCGAGGTCAAGCGCGGCGCCGAGGCGCTCACGATCACGGTGACCCCGAAGAAGGGCAAGGTCCCGGGACCGGACGGCAAGGAGACCGAGGTCGGGCTCGTCGGCATCCGGCCGGGCGGCTCGGTGACCATGGTGCGGTCGAACCCGATCTCGGCACTGTGGGAGGGGGTCACGTGGTCGGGCGACGTCACCGCGAAGACCGCGATCGGGCTCTACAAGATCGTGGTGGGCCAGCTCGACCGGAGCAATATCGGCGGCCCGATCCAGATCGCGAAGACCGCGGGGGAGCAGGCCCGGCAGGGCATCGTGAGCCTCGCCCTCTTCACCGCGGTGATCAGCATCAACCTGTTCCTGCTCAACCTGCTCCCGGTGCCCATGCTCGACGGCGGCCACCTGCTCTTCTTCGCCTTCGAGGCGGTGCTGGGCCGGCCGTTGTCGGTGCGCAAGCGGGAAGTCGCGCAGCAGGTCGGCTTCGCCCTGCTCATGCTGCTGATGGTGTTCGCCTTCTACAACGACTTCAAGCGGATCGGACTCTTCTGATGGGACAGTACGAGCGGCACGTCTTCGTGTGCACGGGGGGCGACACTTGCCCCGCCCAGGGCGACGTCGAGAAGTACGTCAAGACGCTGAGGGCGGGCGTGGTCACCGCCGGCCGCCAGGCCGGTGTCCGGGTCAACAAGGCGGGCTGCTTCTCGCAGTGCGGGCACGGCCCCATGATCGTGGTCTACCCCGAGAACGTCTGGTACGCGGGCGTCCAGGAGAGCGACCTGCCCGAGATCCTCCAGTCGCACATCCTCGACGGGGTGCCGGTCAAGCGCCTGATCTACGATCCGGGCGTCAAGGGCGCCAACAAGGTCAAGTAGTGCGCTGGACCCGGTCGCTGATCCCCACGCTCCGGGACGATCCGGCCGACGCGGAAGCGATCAGCCACAAGCTCATGGTGCGGGCCGGGCTCGTCCGGCAGCTCGCGGCCGGCATCTACGTGTACCTCCCGCTGGGCCTGCGCGTGATCGAGAAGGTCAACGCGATCATCCGCGAGGAGATGAACGGCATCGGCGGGCAGGAGATCGAGATGCCGGTGCTGCACCCCGCCGAGATCTGGCAGCAGTCGGGGCGCTGGGACGTGATCGGCGGTGAGATGTTCCGGCTGAAGGACCGCAACGGGCGCGACATGTGCCTCGGCATGACCCACGAGGAGGTCATCGCCTGGCTGGCCGCGCGCGAGATCCGCTCCTACCGCGACCTGCCCCAGATCTGGTACCAGATCCAGACCAAGGAGCGGGACGAGGCGCGCCCGCGCTCGGGCGTGCTGCGCACGCGGGAGTTCCTCATGAAGGACTCCTACACCCTCGATCCGGACGCGGCCGCGCTCGAGATCTCCTACCACGCCCACAAGGACGCCTACTGCCGCATCTTCGACCGCTGCGGGGTCAGCTACGTGGTGGTGCAGTCGGATCCCGGCATGATGGGCGGCTCCGGCTCGCACGAGTTCATGGCTCCGAGCGCGGCGGGGGAGGACGACGTGGCCCTCTGCGACGCGTGCGGCTACGCGGCCAACGTGGAGCTCGCCCGCGGGGTGCCGAGCCCCGCGGCCGTCTCCGGGGCCGCGCGCGAGGAGGTCGCGACGCCGGGGGCCCACACCATCGCGGAGGTCTCGGCCCAGCTCAAGATCGACCCGGCCGCGACCATCAAGACCCTGGTCTTCATCGGGCCCGAGGGCCCGGTGCTGGCGCTCGTGCGGGGAGACCACGCGCTCCACGAGCGCAAGCTCGCCCGCGCGCTCCAGGCCGAGGCGCGGCCGGCCCACCCGACGGAGGTGAAGCAGCACCTGGGGGTCGCGCCGGGCTCGGTCGGGCCGCTCGGGGTCCGCGGGGCCCGCGTCATCGCCGACGAGTCGCTGCGCCAGGGCCGCTACGTGGTGGGCGCCAACCGCGAGGGCTTCCACGTGGTCGGGGTGGCCCCGGGGACGGACTTCCCCTGCGAGTGGGCCGACCTGCAGGTGGCGCTGGCCGGGGAGGGGTGCCCCAACTGCGGCAAGCCGCTCCGGATCGAGCGGGTGATCGAGGTCGGCAACATCTTCAAGCTCGGCACCAGGTACTCGGTCCCGCTCGGGGCCACGTACCTGGACGAGCGCGGCCAGCAGCAGCCGATCGTGATGGGCTCCTACGGCATCGGCCCCGCCCGGATCGCGGCGGCGGTGGTGGAGCAGCGCCACGACGCCGACGGCATCGTCTGGCCCTGGGCCATCGCGCCCTTCCACGTGCACCTCGTCCCGGTGTCGGTCAAGGATGTCGGGCAGATGGCGGCCGCCGAGGAGATCTACCGGGCCCT
>DATFAJ010000513.1:0-10047 GCA_035254745.1 Candidatus Methylomirabilota bacterium
AGCCAGCTCTCCTTGCCGCGCGGCTCCGCCTCGCGCGGGCGCATCCGCACCAGGGCCCAGCCGCCGCGCAGCCGCCGACCGTGCAGGAGGAACTTGAGCGAGCCCTTGCGGTAGCCCGCGTGCGGATCGCCCACCGGCTCCCACCAGCCGCGGTCCCAGATCTCGACCCGGCCCGCGCCGTAGTGGCCCTCCGGGATCACCCCGTGAAAGCCGCCGTACTCGAGCGGATGATCCTCCACGTGCACCGCGAGCCGCTTCTCCCCCACCACCGCCCTCGGCTCCTTGGGCACCGCCCAGCTCTTGAGCACGCCATCCAGCTCGAGGCGGAAGTCGTAGTGCAGGCGGGTGGCCGCGTGGCGCTGGATCACGAAGGACAGACGCGCGACGGACTTCCGGGTCCGCCCGCGCGGCTCGGGCGTGTGCGCGAAGTCGCGCTTCCGCCGGTACGTGACGAGGCTCACGCTCAGGCGGTCTTCCGGCGCCGGTGCCGGCGCGGCGCCTCGCTCGGCTTGCTCGGACCTCGCGCGCCCTTGCCGGCGAGGCTCTTCCGGAGCAGGTCGGCGATGTCGATCACGTCGGCGCGCGGGCGACGGGCCGGCTCCTGCTCCGTCTCCGGCGCGGCGGCGAGCTTCCCGGCACGGCCGCGCTTCTTGATGAAGGCCATCAGCTCGTCGCGGTACTCGTCACGGTAGCGCTCGGGCTTCCAGGGCTCGGTCATCTCGTCGATCAGCCGCTCCGCCATCTTGATCTCGCGCTCCGAGATCCCCTTGAGCCCGGGGCCGGGGACCCGGAGGCGCGACGGGTCGCGCAGCTCCGCGGCGTAGCGGAGCAGGTCGAGGACCAGCACCCGGTCCTGCACGACGATCGCGGCCAGGTGCTGGCGGGTCTTCACCACCACCGTCGCGACCGCGACCCGACCGCTGCGCCGCAGCGCCTCCCGGAACAGCGCGTACCCCCGCTCGCCCCCGCGCGCCGGCTCCAGGTAATAGGGCCGGTCGAAGTAGACCGGCGGGATCTCCGCGGCCCGCACGAAGGAGACCACGTCGATGCGCTGGGTGCGCTCGGGGCTCGCGCGTCGCAGGTCGGCGTCGCTCAGCACCACGTAGCGCCCGTCCTGGTACTCGAAACCGCGCACGATCTGGTCCGCCGGCACCGGCTTGCCGGTCCGCTTGCTGATCTTCTGGTAGCCGATCGGCGAGTCGTCTCGCCGGTCGAGCAGGGTGAAGTCCAGCTCCTCGCGGACCTCCGCGGTCACCAGCGACACCGGGATGGTGACGAGCCCGAAGCTGATGCTGCCCGTCCACAGGGTCGAAGCCATGATCGAGGCGAAGGCTACGCCGGCACCGCGGGCGCGTCAACCGTGTCGGCCCACGCCGGCCGCACCCGCATGCGCGCGAGCACCGCGAGCACGCGGCGCGGGCTCCCGAGGTCGCACCAGGTCACGCGGGGCAGGCTCGAGACCGCGAGGCCCTCCGGGTGTCGCTCGAGCACCGCGCGCGCGAAGCTCGCGCGGGTCATGAGCGCATAGGCCTGGTGCAGCGCGGCCGGCTCCTCGTCCGAGTCCGCGAACGCGGATACCCGGTCGAGGCGGGCGCTCATCTCGGGCAGCGCCCGCGCGCCGAGAGAAACCAGGGCGGCGGCCCGCGCCACCATGACCGCGGTGTTCCACAGGCAGCCGGTGGCGAGGCCGACCTGCACGCGCGGCTCCGAGGGCTTCTCCCAGAACGCGCGCACCGCGCGAAGGACGCCGTCGGGGCCGTCGATCGGCGAGCCCGGCTCGATCCATCCGTACTCGGTCTCGGGCGAGGTGGGCGGCGCGCCCAGCAGCGCCACCCGCTCGGGGTGGGCGCCCACCGCCAGCGCCACGTCCGCGACGTGGGCCATGAACGTGGCCTCGCCCAGGATGAAGTGGTCGGCGGGAAAGAACGCGAGGGTGGCGTCGGGATCGCGTTGCCCGATCCAGTGCGCGGCGTGCAGGATGGCGGCGGCGGTGCCCCGGTTGCTCGGCTGCGCGAGGACGTACGGCGGCTCGCAGGCGCCGGTGAACTCCTGGGCGATGTAGGCGGTGTGAGAGCGCACCGTCACCACCACGGTGCGCGCGACCGGAATGCGCAGGGCCACCCGGTCGAGCGTCTGCCGCAGGAGGCTCCGCGGCCCGAGCAGCGGCACGTACTGCTTGGGCCGGTCCTCGCCCCACACCCGGCGGACGAGCGGGCGCAGGCGGGTGCCCTCGCCGCCCGCGAGCACGACCGCCCACGGCCTCCCGCCGGCGTCAGGCGTTGACCTTGCGCTCACGCACGCCGCCCACGAGCCGCGCGGTCGCCACCGGACCCGTCGCCCGCGACGAGTCGAGCCGCGACCGCGCGGCTCCCCGCGCCCGCTGGGCCGCCCGCACCCGAGCCAGGTGCCGCGCGGGCAGCGCGCTCAGTGCGATCAGCGCCACGAGCGGGGACAGAAAGAATGCCATCACGAACCAGGCGGCCGGATCGCGGCCCTTCTCCCAGGCGACCCAGGCCGCCACCGAGGCGCCGCCGACCCAGATCCCGAACGCCCACAGCGTGAGGAGGAATCCCAGTCTCACGAGCTCGCCCATCAGCTCGTCCATGGCGGCACCCTCGGGGCGATCGGGCCTAGCGCCCGACGCCCAGCAGGAACAGGATCACGATCAGGCTCAGCGGAACTCCCAGGAGCCAGAGCAGAATGAGTGGCATCACCAGCCCTCCGTGCCGGAGCGCGCCGGCCGCGTCCGATAGTGCGTGAACGTCATCGGCTCTCCCGAGCCCATCCACCCGCCGACCACCCCGCCGACGAGCCCGAGCAGGAGCGCGGTCACCGCGGCGAGAGCGGCATTGCGCGCTGCGAGCGCCGCGCCCGGGTCCGGCGCCGCCGCGGCCGCCCATACCGGCGTTCCGGCCAGCCCCGAGTACCACGTGCCCAGGTAGGCGGCCGCGCCGAGCGAGGCCATGGCCACCAGGACGGGCACCGCGATCAGCCAGGCGATGGCGCCGTGGAGCATCGCGGTCTCGGAGCGTCGGAAGCCCCCCACCTTCGCGGCCGCCCAGCCCCCCACCACGAACGAGATGAAGGCGCCGAACACGCTCCAGGTCAGCGCCAGGAAGCTCATGTCGTGCCAGGCTCCCAGGGGCTGGCCGACCCGGTGCGCGCCGACCGCGATGCCGACCAGGCCGAAGATCAGCGCGAGCGCGATCGCGGCCAGCGTGCCGACCCACACCGCACTCCAGGACAGCGGCCAGGCCGCGCGGACCTCCACGCCCTCGTCTCCGTACGTCACCATCGTGACCTCCTCGACCTTCATGCGTCCGCTCGCCATGTCCATGTCCGCCTCCCGCCGGGACCAAGGAGCAACTTCTGTGCCCGGCCTTGCGCGCAGGCAACATCGCGCACTGACGCGCGGCCGGCCGATCCGCGCGCGGACGGTCGGTACGGTTTACCCGGTAAAGCCGGACGGGAGATTCGTGACGTCACGCGGCGCTGGACGCAGACGTAGTCGCAGCCGGCCCCGATCTACTTCACGGTCGCGGCCAGGTGCCGCGCCGGATCAGGCCCCGAGACCACCGACTCCGGGCGCGCGCCGCCTCAGGGTTCCGCCTCGCCGAGGGCGTCGGCTCCGACCGGCCGGCTCGCCGCCTCGTCGATGGCGGCCGTCCAGATGGACGCCTCGCTCTCGCTCATGGTGCCGTGGGGCAGGAGCCGGGCGTCCTCGTAGCCCCAGAGCTGGACGTCCACCAGGTACTGGGCGCGCGAGGTCATCGGCCCCCGGCAGATCCGCCGCGCCGACGGCCGGCGCATCTCCTCCTCGAGCCGCAGGAGACATCGGCGCATGAGCGGCTCCGGGATGCGGGTGCGCTCGGAGGGGTAGATGAAGCCGAACAGGATCAGGTGGCTCAGCAGCACGCGCCAGTGCGGGCCGAAGCGCCGCGCCAGGCGGCCCCAGTCGAGCGCGTCCGCGCGAGCGTGCAGGAGGTGGGCGATGTCCGCGCCGTCGTAGCGCTCGCGCTCCATGACGAAGGCCTTGGACCAGATCGTCTCCTCGGCCGGGCAGAGCCGGACCGCCTCCCCCATCACGGTGGAGGGCACCGCGTGGAGGAACCAGTCGTCGTCCACCGCGCACACCCCGTTGCCCGAGTTGAAGATGACGTCGATGTGGTCGTGCTCGTCCCGCTTGATCTTCGCGAGCCAGTGCGGGAACGTCATCTCCGCGCCGTAGCCGAGCCGCTCCTCGGCCACCCGGAGCGCGGCGGCCACGTCGCGCTCCCGCAGGAACAGGTCGAGGTCCTTCACCGAGCGCCCGATGCCGAGGTAGGACTCGAGCGCGTGCCCGCCGCCGACGAGGAACTCCACGCCGGCCGCGTTGAGCCCCGCGAGCACGCGCCGGTAGAATCGGCGGGTGACCGCGGCGGGGCCGGCCGCGCGCGCCCGGGCCGGGCGCGGGGCCAGCGGGGACACCGCGGGGCTCATGCCGGCACCGGGCGCGCCGGGGCGGCGGGTTCTCCGTCGCGCGCGAGCGTCGCGGCGGGGCGCGGCTCCCCGGGAGGATCCTCCGGCAGCGGCACCTCCACCACCCGGAACGGCGGCTGCTCGGGGTCGACCCGGCGCAGGAGCGGCAGGGCCACGTTGTAGACCGGCACCCCGGTGGAGGTGGCGCCCTCGGTGTGCCCGCGATGCGCGTGACCGTGGAAGACCACGCTCGGCCGGTAGCGATTGAGCGGCTCCTCGAGCCGACTCGAGCCCAGAAACGGGAAGATCTCCACCGGCTCGCCGTCCACCGTGGCGCGGATCGGCGCGTAGTGCAGCAGGGCCACCCGCCCGGGCGTGCGCAGGCGCGCGAGCGCGGACTCGAGCTTGAGCGCCTCCTCGAGCGCGGCGCGCACGAAGGCCTTGACGGGCTCCTCGCCCCACGACTGCAGGGCGCTCTCGCCGAAGCCACCCGCGAAGCCCTTCACGCCCGCGAAGCCGACCCCCAGCACCTCCACCGCGGTGCCGTCCAGCACGATGACCCCGGCGGTGTCGGCCAGGATCCGCGTCACCTCGGCTGCCGCGCTCGACTCGAAGTCGTGGTTGCCCAGCACCGCCAGCTTCGGCACCTTGGTCGCGGCGAGCTCCCGGGCGAGCACGCGGGCCTCCTCGGGCGTTCCGTAGTCGGTGAGGTCGCCGCAGAGCGCGAGCACGTCCGCGCGCTCCGCGATCCTCCCGAAGAGCGGCTGGAACACCCCCTCGGAGGCGCGGGTGCAGTGGAGGTCTCCGACCGCGGCGACCCGGAGCGATCGAGCCATAGGGCGACTGAATCGTGCAACCGCCATGCCCGATCCCCGATACACGCTCCGGCCGCGGATAGTGCCGTGTCGAACCCGCGTGACCCTCCCGTAGGAACCTGATTACCGGGTACTTTCACCGCACGCGGGCCCACGGGTAATCCCGACCCGGTAGCGCCGACGGTCCGGCGGGCGGGGCCGATCGGGGCGGGCCGCATCTTCAACCGCGATCGTGCGCTTCGCGATGGCAGTGCGCTTGCAGTGGCGTTGGTGCATGCGCACGCGCCGACTGCCCTCGTCGATCGCCGCCTCGATGCTCGCGCTCACGCTGCTCGGCCCCGGCGTCGCGACCGCGGCCCCGGTGCCGGTTCGCTATCTCGAGGGCGTGACCCACGGGCTCCTGGTCCTGCGCAACTCGGGCGGCGAGACACTCGCGGACGGCGATCTCCTGCAGGTCGTCAAGCCGGACGGCGTGGACTCGCGCCTGGTGCTGCGCTTCCGCGACGGCTCGATCTACGACGAGACGGTGGTCTTCACCCAGCAGAAGGCATTCAGCCTGCGGCGGTACCGGCTGGTGCAGCGCGGGCCCACCTTCCCCGCGGAGCTCGAGGTGACCGTCGAGCGGGAGCGGGGCCGCTACCAGGTGCGCTCCCGGCACAACGGCGGCGAGGCGAAGACCCTGTCGGGGGAGGTCGATCTACCGCCCGACGTCTACAACGGCATGATGATCACGCTGATCCGGAACCTCGGGAAGGGCGCGGCGGAGACCGTGCACGTGCTCGCCTTCACCCCGCGGCCGACGCTCGTGCAGCTCGAGATGGCGCCGGTGGGAGAGGAGACGGTCCTGGCCGGCGATCGCCGGATCGAGACCACCCACTACGTCATGACCCCCAAGCTCGGCCTGCTGCGCGGCGCCGCCGCGGCGCTGCTCGGCAAGACGCCGGCCGACTACCACTGCTGGGTGATGGCGGGCGGCGCCCCGGCCTTCGTGGCCATCGACGGCCCGCTCTACACCGGCGGACCCATCTGGCGCATCGAGACCGTGAGTCCCCGCGGGCCGAGCCGCCCCGCGGCGGCCCGCTGAGGGCGGGGGCGGCCGGTGACGGCGGGGCCGCGCTCAGGCGCCGCGCCGCGGGCCCGCGAGGCCGACCGCGATGTCGATGAGCCGGCCCGGATCGACCGGCTTGGAGAGGTGGGCGTCGAAGCCGGCCGAGCGCGCCCGCCGGGAGTCCTCCTCGCTCGCGTACGCGGTGAGCGCGATCGCGGGCAGCCGCCGGTGCGCGCCGTCCTCCATCGCCCGGAGCCTTCGCACCATCACGTAGCCGTCCTCGATCGGCATGCCGATGTCGCTGATGAGCAGGTCGGGCCGGTCCTCGCGGATCGCGTCGAGGGCGGCCGCGGCCGAGTCGGCGATGCGCACGCGGGCGCCGCCGCGCTCGAGCATGAAGCGCATCACCTCGCGGGCGTCGGCCTCGTCGTCGACGACCAGGATGTGCAGCCCGGTGAGGCTCCGGCTCGCCGGCGCGTCGCTGGTGACCGCGGCGGGGGCGCGCTCCGCGGGCAGCCGCGCCGCGGTGGCCACCGGCAGCCGCACCGTGAAGGTCGCGCCCCGGCCTTCTCCCTCGCTCGCGACCGAGACGCTCCCGCCGTGGAGCTCGACCAGGTGGCGCACGATCGCCAGCCCGAGCCCGAGGCCGCCGTAGGCGCGGTTCGTGCTGCTCTCCGCCTGGCGGAAGCGCTCGAAGACGTGCGGGAGGAACTCGGGCTTGATGCCGGCCCCGGTGTCGGCCACCGTGATCACCAGCTCGCCCTCGTGCCCCGACACCGTGACCGTCACCCGGCCGCCCCGGGGGGTGAACTTGATGCCGTTGGAGAGCAGGTTCCACAGCACCTGCTGCAGCCGGTCGGGATCGCCGAGCACCACCGGGAGGTCCGGATCGATCCGCGCCTCGAGGACCACCGCCTTGGCCAGCGCGGCCGCCTCCACCGCCTCGATCGCGGCGCGGATCACCCCGGGCAGGCGCACCGGGCGCGCCTGCAGGCGGAGCTTGCCGGTGACGATGCGGGAGACGTCGAGCAGGTCCTCGATGAGCTGACCGAGGGTCTTGGTGCTCCGCTCGATGGCGTCGAGCGCCCGCTCCGCGCTCGCCGGATCGAGATTCGGGGAGCGCAGGAGGTACGCCCAGTTGAGCAGCGGCTGCAGCGGGCTACGCAGCTCGTGGGAGATGGTGGCCAGGAACTCGTCCTTCATGCGGCTCGCGCCCTCCGCCTCCGCCCGCATCTGGTGCTCGTGCGCGAGCAGCCGCATGTTGTGGATCGCGATGCTCGCGTACTCCGCGAGCAGGCGCAGGATGGTCTCGCTGCGGTCGGTGAAGGGCTTCGGCGTCCGCCGGTGCACGTAGAGCAGGCCCTCCACCCGGCCCTCCACCATGATCGGCACGATCAGGGTCGCCACGAGCGCCTCGATCTCGACCCGGGGATCGGGGTCCCGGACGACGCGCGGGTCGCGGCCGATGTCGTCGCTCCGGAACGGCTCGCCGGACTGCAGCACGACGCCGCCCGCGCCGCGCCCGGGCTCGATGACCAGGCGGTCCTGGAGCCCGCGGTACTCGCCGGCCCGGTTGCGCATGACGACCGCGCCGGTGTCGGTCTCGCGCAGGGCCACGCTGGTGAGATCGCAGGCGCACAGCTCCTTGGCCCCGTCGACCACGCGCTGGAGCACGGTGCCCACGTCGTGGGCCGCGTTGATCGACCGCGCCAGCTCGGCGAGCACCTCCGCCTCGCGGCGGCGCCGGCCCGCCTCGACGAAGAGGGCCGCGTTGTCCACCGCCACCGCGGCCTGGACCGCGAGCCCCTCGAAGGCGGTGAGGTCTTCTTGGGAAAAGGGACGGCCGCTCGCGCGGCGCGCCAGCACCAGCACCCCGAGCAGGCGCCCGCGGCTCACCAGGGGCACCGCCATCGCGTGGCGAACCCCGAGGCGCACCACCGCGGGCAACGCGTAGGGCGAATCCGGGTAGTCGTTGCCGAGCAGGCCGTGCCGGGCCGCCGCGCAGCTCGTCACGAGGCCGCCCGCGGCCGGGAACGGGGCCTCCTGTGCGGGCTCGCTCCGGCTCCAGGCGCCGCCGAGCGCGTGGCTGTCCTCGTCCACCAGGTACGCGAAGCACCCCCCCTCGAAGAGGCGACCGGCCCGCTCGATGATCAGGTCGAGCAGCCGGTCCAGGTCGAGCTCCGCGCTCAGGTCGCGCTGCACCGCCGCGAGGGCCTCGAGCTGCGCGCGCCGCGCGATCTCGAGCGCGAACAGGCGCGCGTTCTCCAGCGCGATGGCGGCCTGGTTGGCGAAGTCTTGCAGTCGCCCGATCTCGTCGGCGCCGAAGGTGCGGCCGGTGGCGTCACCGATCGCGAGCACGCCGGTCACCCGACCCGCGATGGTGAGCGGCACCGCGAGCACCGAGCCGTGCCCGGAGCGCTCCACGAGCGCGCGCGTCTCCGCATTCAGCGTCACCCGCGTGTCGGTCAGGACGTCCGACGTCGAGACCGGGGCGCCCTCTCGGACCGCGAGCCCGGCGACCGCCTCGTCGACCGGGATGACGGTGCCCGGGGCGAAGGCCTCTCCCGCCCCGGAGGCGGCCACCGCCACGAGGCGCGCGGAGAGCGTGTCGAGCTCCCACAGGACGGACACGCTGCCGCCCAGCAGGGTCCGGATCCCCTCCGCGATGTGCCGGCCCACGCTCGCGCGGTCGAGCGACTGCACGAGGACCCGCCCCACCGCCGACAGCGCGGCCGCGTCGCGGCGCGCCGCCTGCTCGCGCGCGATCACCACCGCCTGGTCGCGCTCGACGCTCCGCCGCTCGGTGAGATCGCGGAGGACAAGCACCGCGCCGACCACGCGCCCGCTCGGGTCGCGCACCGGGGTGCCGCTCTCGTCGATGGCCCGTTCCTGGCCGTCGCGGCGGATCAGCAGCGTGCCCGGCCGTGCGCCGAGGTTGCCGTCGCGGATCACGCGCGTCACCGGGCTCTCGACCGGCGCGCGGGTCTCCTCGTTGACCAACGAGCACGTCTCGCCGAGCCCGCGGCCGCGCGCCTCGTCGACGTGACAGCCGGTGAGACGCTCGGCGGCCACGTTCATGAAGGTGACGCGCCCGGCCGCGTCGGTGACCACCACCGCGTCGCCGATGCTGGTGAGCGTGACCGCGAGCTCCTCGCGCTGATCGCGCACCCGCGCCTCCGCGCGCCGCCGGCCCGCGGCCGCCGCGCAGATCCCCCCCGAGACCGCCAGGAAGAGGAGCGTGCGCACCGCGTCGTCGCCGTAGGGCGGCACCGAGAACAGGTTCTGCCCGAGGGCGGCTAGACCGGTCGCCAGGAGGCCGGGGCCCGGCCCGCCGTACCAGGCGCTCAGCACGACGGCGGCCAGGAGCAGGAAGAGCTGGGAGCGCTCGGCCAGGGGCAGCGCGAGCGCAGTACAGGCGAGCGCAATGCCGACCGCGAGAACCGCGGCGGCGTAGCGCTTCAGGCTCTGCGTCGTGTGAGGGCCGGGGTCGGGCACGCTTGGGTAGGCCGTATCATACCGCTCGGACGGCCTGAATGGTGAGGCCGGGAGCAATGGTTGTGCCGGTGGAGATCGGCGCCAAATGGCCGATCTGACTCGAGCGCAGGGCACTTGCGAAGCGGTGGCGGCCGGGGGGCCGGTAAGTTTGACGCGGTAAGGCCGACCCGTCCCGCGCGATCGGAGAGACTCGATGGGCATGCGTGACCTCGTCTGGCTGCTCGTCGCGGT
>DATFAJ010000514.1:0-3151 GCA_035254745.1 Candidatus Methylomirabilota bacterium
CATGACGCCCTTGGGTCGCCCGGTCGTGCCGCCGGTATAGATGATGGACGCGCCGAAGCCCGCGCCGCCCGGCGGCTCCACCGGGTCCGGCCGGCCGGCCGCCAGCAGGTCGTCGAGGTGGACGGCCCACGGCCGCCGCTCCGCGCCGAGCAGGATGACGTGGCGGACCTTGGGAGTCTCGGCCCGGACCGCCTCGATCACGGGAAGGAAGCGGTCGCTCACCAGCACCGCCACCGCGTCGGAGTGGTCGAGGATGTAGGCGACCTCCTCCGCCACCAGCCGGTGATTCATCGGCGCCGGGATGAGCCCGGCGGCCCGCGCCGCCGACCCGGCCAGGTAGTGCTCGAGCGAGTTCTCGGCGTAGACGATGACGTGGCCGCCCGGGGGCAGGCCGAGGGCGAGGAGCCCGTGGCCCAGACGGTTGCGCCGGCTGATGAACTGGGCCCAGCTCCAGACGCGCTCCCCCTCGATGAGGGCGGGCTTGTCGGGGTGCCGGGCGGCGTGCGCGGCGAGGACATCCATCGCTCCCGCGTGTGTAGCACAGTCGGGGCGGCGGCGGCAACGGGCCGGCGTTTCACGCGCGAGCGGTGGACCGCGGGGTTACAGTACGGGGACGACACTCGAGGCCCAGCTCAAGGAGATCGACATGGCGGTGGATCGCTCGTACGTGGCGGAGAACCAGGCGCAGCTGGCCCGACTCCGGGCCCTCGTGGACCGGCTGAGCGACCAGGAGCTCGCGCAGCCGATGCCGGCCGGCTGGACGGTGGCGGGCGTGCTCGCCCACCTGGCCTACTGGGACCAGCGGATCGTGGTGCTGATGGATCGCTGGGGCGCGGACGGCCGGGGCACCCCGCCGCCGCTGATCGACGAGGCCGCGGTGGAGTGGGTCAACGACGCGGGCAAGCCGCTCTGCCTCGCGCTGCCGCCCCGGGTGGCCGCCCGGCTCGCGGTGGAGGCCGCGGTGGCCGCGGATCAGCGGGTCGCGGCCGCCTCCGACGCGCTGCTCGCCGCCAACGCGGCGGCCGGCTCTCCGATCAGCGTGAGCCGCGCCGCGCACCGGCGCGAGCACCTGGACGAGATCGAGCGGGTGCGCGCCGGCCGCTGACCCGCGCCCCTACCAGCCGGCGTAGATGCCCTCGCGGATCGTGGGATCGGGCCCGCGGGTCTGGTCCCACTGCTTCTGCATCAGCACCTGGTAGAGCCCGATGGATCCGTTCGTGAAGGCCACCGACGAGCACGTCAGGTAGAGCAGCCAGGTCCGGTAGACCTGCTCGCCCACGATCTCGCGTGCCTCGTCGGCCCGCGCCCGGAGCCGCTCCGCCCAGTGCCGGCAGGTGCGCGCGTAGTGCAGGCGGAGGTTCTCGAGGTCCAGCAGCTCCCAGCCCGCCCGCTCCATCTCGGTGAGGGTCTGGGTCACCCCCGAGAGGTCACCGTTGGGGAACACGTAGCGGTAGAGGAAGTCGGTCTGGCTCGTCTCCTGCCAGTGGAACTCGTGGTGGATGCCGTGATTGAGGTAGAGTCCGCCGTCTTTGAGCATCTGCTTCACCCGACCGAAGAAGGACGGGTAGTTGGGGATGCCGACGTGCTCGATCACCCCGATCGCCGCGATCTTGTCGTACCGGGCGTCCTCGGGCAGGTCGCGCACGTCGCGGTACTCGACCCGGCAGCGCCCCTCGAGGCCCTCGCGCTTGATCCGCGCCGTCGCCCACTCCGCCTGCTCTCGCGAGAGCGTCACTCCATGGGCCTCGACCCCGTAGTGCTGGGCGGCCCAGATGCTGAATCCCCCCCAGCCGCAGCCGATGTCGAGCACCCGCTCCCCCGCCTTGAGGCGGAGCTTGCGGCAGACCAGATCGAGCTTGTCGGCCTGCGCCTGCTCGAGCTTGCCGTCGGGATCCCGGTAGTACGCGCAGGTGTAGACCATGAGCGGATCGAGGAAGAGCGCGTAGAAGTCGTTGGAGACGTCATAGTGGTGCGCGATGGCCTCGGCGTCGTGCTGCTTCGACCGGGGACGTGCGGACCGGGTCATGGAGCCACCTCCCGCATACCGAAGATGGAGTTGAACACGATGCGGCGCCGGGCCCGCTCGGAGCCCAGCACGACGCGGACACCCAGGCGGGCCACCGCCTCGGGCAGGCTCGAGAGCCGACGCTGCAGCCACCCGAGCTCGCCCGGGCCGTAGCGGTCGATGATCTGCCGGGCATAGCCGTCGAGCGGCCTGCCGTGACGGACGAGCGCCGCGACCGCCTCCGCGGCCAGGCGGCCGCTCCTGATCGCGGGGCCGATCCCCTCGCCCGACAGGTCGCGCGCGAGCCCGGCCGCGTCGCCGATCAGGCAGAAGCGGGGCCCGTGGAGCCGGCGCGGCGCCTGGCGGCGCACCACGTAGGCGTGCCCCTTGAAGGGCGCGAGCGGCAGCCCCTCCGGCAGGCGCCCCGCCGCGCGCAGGCTCGCCACCAGGGCGTCGCGGCGGCGGGGCAGGCTACCGTCGTCGCCGTGGGTGCAGCCCACGCCCACGTTGAGGAAGTCGCGCTTCGGGAAGTACCAGCCGTAGCCGCGCAGGTCGGGCTCCACGTAGATCTCGGGTGCGCGCAGGAAGGGCTCGAGGCGCGCGACCCACTCGGGGGGCAGCCGCGTCTCGCTCTCCTGGGCCACCACCACCTCCTCGCGCTCGGACACCTGGCCGAGCGCGCGCGCCACCGGACAACGGTGGCCGCCCGCCCCGATCACGACCGGCGCCTCGAAGACCCCGCGATCGGTCTCCACCCGCACCCGGTCGGCCGCGGCGGTGACCCCGCTGACGCGGATTCCCCAGCGCACGTCGGCGCCCGCGGCCGCCGCCCGCTCGAGCAGGTAGTGGTCGAACTCGCGACGGATGATGCCGTAGCTGGTGGGATGTCGCCAGTCGGTCGGGTGACGCGCGCCCTCGAACTCGAGCACGCAGCGGTCGAAGGGCTGGATGGTCAGCGGATACTTGTCCGGGTCGACCTCGAGATCCGCCAGGGCCTCCGGGGTCACCCACCCCGCGCAGATCTTCACACGCGGGAACACCGCCGCGTCGAGCACCAGCGGCCGCAGCCCGGCCAGGGCCAGCCGCCAGGCCGCGGTGCTGCCGCCGGGACCGCCCCCCACCACGATCGCGTCGTGGTCCATCACC
>DATFAJ010000515.1:0-4221 GCA_035254745.1 Candidatus Methylomirabilota bacterium
GAGCAGCGGTCGACGCGGCAGGCGCGCGCGGCCCCGTGCGCGATGACCTCGAACAGCTGCTTCTGCTCGAGCGCGGAGCCGATGGCCTCCGTCACCTCGAGCATCCGGTCCGTCTCCTCCGCGCGCTGCTTGACCGCCTTCAGCGCCTCCCGGAGCTGCTCGGTGGTCCGCTGGAGCTCCTGGGTGCGATGGGCCGAGCGCTGCGCCGTCGAGCTCGCCTCCGCGCGGACCCGCCGATGGCTTCGCCAGGCCGCGGGCAGCAGGATCACGCAGAGAAGGCCGCCGGTGGCGAAGGCGATGATCCAGGCGACCTGGCCCCAGCGGTCCAGAGCTGCGTCCATCCGGAGCGGTACCTGCGAGAGCTCGACCACGCCGACCACCCGGGCCACGCCCGGGCTGTAGACCGGCACGTACAGGTCGGCCACGTTGGGCGCGCTGAAGCTCTCCGCGGTCGCGTTCGGGGGCGCCAGCGCGGTGAAGCGGACGGCCACCCGGCCCGCGAGGGCGTCGCGCAGCTCCTGGCCGTCGGAGTGCTGCCCGATCACGCCGGACTGCACCGCCCACACCACGTTGCCCTGGGGATCCCACACCTTGATCTGCACGACGCCGGGGAGATCGCGCACGAAGCGCGCGCTCTCGTCGGCCCAGCGCTTGGGGCTGCGCGCGCCCTGGCCGGCCAGCAGCTCGGGCAGGCCGCTGCGGTCCACCGCCCGCTGGGCGATCGCCGCGGTCTCGGTCCATTCCGGCTCCGAGACCACCACGTCGAGGAGCCAGCTGGTTCCGAGGCCGAGGGCCCCGGTGAACACCACGATCGCGCCGAGGCGGATGAGGAGGGTGCGGAATAGCCCGCGAAGCGCTAGCCAAGACATGACGGACTCCCGTGCCGATCGTCGGCGTCGAGGCTCGACAGCAGCTCGGGCAGGCGGTCGGCGGAGACCGGCCGCGCGAAGTAGTAGCCCTGGCCCTGGTCACAGCCGAGGGCGCGCAGCTGGAAGAGCTGCTCGGCGGTCTCCACGCCTTCCGCGGTCACCATGATGCCCAGGCTGCGGGCGAGGGTGACCACCGCGCGGACGATGGCGGTGTCCTCGGTATCGGTCCCCACCCCCTTGACGAGCGAGCGATCGATCTTCAGGCCGTCCACCGGCAGGCGCTTGAGGTAGGAGAGCGAGGCGTATCCGGTGCCGAAGTCGTCGATGGCGAGCCGCACCCCGATGCCCTTGAGCGCCTCCAGACGGTGCAGCATCCGCGGGTCGTCGCGCATGAGGACGGCCTCGCTGATCTCGAGCTGGAGCCGGGCCGGCTGCAGCCCGGTCTCGCGCAGGATGACGCCGATCTCCTCGGGCAGCGTGTCCCGCTCGAACTGGCTCGCCGAGAGGTTGACGCCCACCACCAGCGGGGGCGTCCCCGAGCCGTCGCTCTGCCAGGACCGGGTCTGGCGGCAGGCCTCGCGCAGGACCCACTGGCCCATCGGCACCATGAGCCCACTCTCCTCGGAGAGCGCGATGAAGTCGGCCGGGAGCAGCGCGCCGCGCCGCCGGTGATCCCAGCGGATGAGGGCCTCGACCTCGACGGGCCGGAGGGTCGCCAGCGTGACCACCGGCTGGTAGCGCAGGGTCAGCTCCTGGCGGGCGCCCGCGGTGCGGAGATCCGACTGCAGATCGAGCCGCTCACGGGTGGACACGCTGAGGCCCGGCTGGTAGAGCTCGTAGCGCCCCCGGCCCTCGGCCTTGGCCTGGTACATGGCGAGATCGGCGTTGTGCAGGACATCGTCGGGCTGCATGGAGCCGCCCGCGGTCAGGGCGATGCCGATGCTGGCCGAGATCAGCACGTCGCGGCCCTCCACCACGAACGGACGCTGGATCTCCGCGGAGACCCGCTCGGCCACCGCGGTGGCGCCGGCCAGATCGGCGGTGTCTTCCAGGAGCAGCCCGAACTCGTCGCCGCCCAGTCGGGCCACCGTGTCCTCGGGACGGAGGCACGTGGCGATGCGGTGACCGACCTCCACCAGGAGGCGATCGCCGACCTCGTGCCCGAGCGTCTCGTTCAGGATCTTGAACCGGTCGAGGTCCAGGAACAGCACCGCCAGGTTCGTGCCCGCATGCTCGGCGCGCGTGAGGGCGTGGGTGAGGCGGTCCATGAAGAGCGCCCGGTTGGGCAGCCCGGTCAGCGAGTCGCGGAAGGCCTCGCGGATGAGCTGGTCGAGGCGGCGGGGGAACTCGTTGATCTCCTGCGACTGCTGCTCGATGGTCGCGAGCATGCGCGCGAAGGAGCTCATGAGGGTGCCGATCTCGTCCTTGCGGCCGGACTCGACGGGCACGTGGGGGTTCTCCTCGTTGCTGATCTGCGCGGCGCGCGACAGGGCGGTGGCGATGTCCCAGACCACGAAGGCTCCGCCCGCCATCAGGATCGCGGTGAATACCAGGAGGGCCGGGATGCTGATCGCGTCGGCCAGGCCCGCGAGGGGCCCCAGCAGCTCGCGCACCGGAGCGCTGAACGCGTAGGTCAGCAACATCAGCGGGAGGAGCGAGCAGAGGGTGAGGGCGAAGATCACCTTGCGCCGGACCTGCAGGCCGGCGAAGGCCACCTCGCGATTGATCGGTCCTTGGGTCATGCGGGGGTTCCAAGGGTGACCAATCGAGCAAGAGGAGTGCCACGGGGTGGGGGGCCTAAGCCGCTGATAACACGGGGCCGTCCCGGCCACCCCCGCGGGTGCTTCGGAGGCGCGCGCCGCCCGGCTTACAAATTGTCGAGGAAAGCGACGATTTTCGTCTACGGCGCCTTCCACACCATGTTGCCGTCCCGGTCGGAAAGCTGGAGGCTCGGGGCGAGCGTGGGGCTGGTGGCGAGGGAGACCTGCGGCTTCGGCGATTCGTTGCCGAGACCGAGGCTCGAGCCGCTCGGGGCGGCGACCAGCCAGCCGCGCTGACCGCGGGTGCTGACCGAGAGCTGGCCGTTGTCACCGTTGGCGGCGAGCTGGGCCTGGACGCCGCCGCGGGTGACCGACAGCGCGGCCGACTGGCCGGGCACCACGGTGAGATCGGCGGTGGTGCCGTTGTCGCGGTCGGTCAGGGACACGCGGGTGCGATCGCTCTCGTCCACCGTGAAGACCGCACGGGCTCTACCGTCGCCGTCGGTGATCACCAGACGACGCGTCTTCACCTCGTCGGGGTTGGTGCTGACCGTGGCCGCGACCGCGCCCAGCAGGCCGGCGCACGCCAGCGCGGCGATGCCGGCGCGACGCCACCAGGCGAGCTCGCGCTCGAGGCGCTCCAAGCGTCCGTGCAGCCGATCGAGGGTCGGCTCCGTCATCGTCCTCCTCCGTGGTGTAGCGAGTGTGGGCCGCGCGGGGCGGCGGCCCAAGCCTGCCCCGGCCCGCGGCGGAAGTCCAGTGCCTCCCCGCCTTGACCCTCCGGGAGGCCGCGTGTTACACAGGGGCGGCTCCCGATGACCTCCCGTCCCGCGCGTACTCGATTCCGAGGAGAACCGACCATGCATCGTCGCCTGGCTCTCGCGATGGCCCTCTGCTCGATCGTCGTCCTGGGTGTGGTGTCCGGCGCGCCGGCCCAGACCCCGCCCCAGTACGTGTGGAAGGCGGGCACGGTGACCTCGGGGGGCAATCCGCTCAACGACGCCATGGAGCAGTTCGCCAAGCAGCTCGGGGAGCGGAGCCGGGGCCGGATCAAGGTCGACGTCCACATCGCCAACGCGCTGGCCAAGGGCGAGGGCGCGCACCTCGAGGGCGTGCAGCTCGGCACCATCGACGTGGTCGCGATCGGCAGCGCCCCGGTGGGCGGCATGTTCGAGCCGCTCTACCAGGGCCTCGACCTGCCGTTCCTCTGGTCCACCCGCGAGCAGGTGTGGAAGGTCATGGACGGGCCGCTCGGGCAAGAGCTGCTCAAGAAGATGGAGAGCAAGAACCTGAAGGCCTTCTGCTTCGGCGGCGGCTGGGGCTTCCGCAACATGATGTCCAACAAGCGCCCGATCGTCACGCCCGACGACATGAAGGGCCAGACCATCCGGGTGCAGGAGTCGCCGACCTACGTGGCCATGATGAAGGCGATGGGCGCCAACCCGGTGCCGATGGCCTACGTCGAGGTGTACCTCGCGATGAAGCAGGGGACGATCGACGGCATGGAGCTGCCGTCGTTCACGCTCACGTCGGACAAGTTCCAGGAGGTGACCAAGTACTACTCGCTGACCCGGCACTCCTACCCGCCGATC
>DATFAJ010000516.1:0-2633 GCA_035254745.1 Candidatus Methylomirabilota bacterium
GGCTCGAAACCATTCACGGCAAGGTCAGTAGCCCCAAGTGAGGCTGACGATGCTCCACGGCGGCGCCGCAAGACGACGTCTCTGCACCCTGACGGCCGGCCTTTTGCTATCGCTGATCACGGTCGCGGACGGGCTCGCCGGAGAGTGGGAGAACATGGGTGAGAGCTACGACCGCACGCTCCGAGCTCAGGCCAAGCGGATCGCCGACATCGAGGCCAGGGAGCGCGGGGTGCCGGCGGACCGGGAGAAGCGCGCGGACAAGATCACGAGGGATCGGATCACCGGAATCAAGGGGTCCCTGAAGGGCGGCGGCAGGGCCCGGAGCCTGGCCGACGCCGCCGAGAGGGCCTCCGGCGACGCGAGGGCGTTGAGCGACGTGTACCGAGAGCAGGGCGAGTATCTCGACACCGTCATGAGCGAGTGGCGAACGGAAGGGACGGAGCGGAGGAAGCTCCGTGAGTCCATCGCGACTTTGCAGAAGAGCCTCGAGCGCGCCAATGTCAACGTCACGAGGGCGATCGAGGTTGCCGAGACCACGACCACGCGCGTGCCGCAGTCGGGCGTGCTCGAGAAGGTCGCGCGGATGGAGGCAGAGGAGAAAGAGCGAGCGAGATGGCAGCGCGAGCAGGCCGCGCGAGAGCGGGAACGCCAACAGCGAGAGCGCGAAGCCGCCGAGCGCGAGCGGAGCGGGCGGTGAGGACCTAGAGATCGAGCTGGCCGCCGACGACCCGCGCGTAGTAGCCCTGCTCGGCGAGGAGGTCTTCGGGGGCGCCCATCTCGGTCAGGCAGCCGTTGTCCACGACCAGGATCTTGTCGACCCGCCGGATCGTGGTGAGCCGGTGGGCCACCATCAAGGTCGTGCGCCCGCGCATCAGCGCGAAGAGGCTGGCCACGACCTGGGCTTCGCTCTCCACGTCGAGCGCGCTCGTCGGCTCGTCCATGAGCAGGATCGGCGCGTCCTTCAGGAACGCTCGGGCCAGGTTGATCCGCTGCTTCTCCCCGACACTCAAGCGCGCGCCCCCGTCCCCGATGACGGTTCGATAGTGCTGGGGCAGCTTCTCGATGAGCTGGTCGGCGTGGGCGGCGTGCGCGGCGGCCTCGATTTCCGCCATCGTCGCCTGGGGCTTCCCGTAGGAGATGTTCTCGGCCACGGTGGTGGGCAGGATGATCGGCTCCTGCAAGACCAACGCGATCTGCGCCCGCAGGTCCTCCAGGCGGAGCTCGCGCAGGTCCACCCCCTCCAGCAGCACCGCGCCGCTCGCGGGGTCGAAGAACCGCGGCAGCAGGTTCAGCAGCGTCGTCTTGCCGGAGCCGCTCGGGCCGATGATAGCCGCCGCCGTGCCCGCCAGAAGCTTGAAGCTGATGTGGCGCAGCACCGGCCGTGAGCTCTCATACCCGAAGGAGACGTCGTCGTAGGTGACGTTGCCGTAGACCGGGAGCGGCGGGCGGGCGGACGCGGCGGGCTCGCCACCGGCGGCGGCGAACATGTCGTCGGCCGATGTGGGCAATCCGGCCGGTCCGTCGAGGTCCCGTCCGTGGCAGACCCGGCGCGCCTCCGGGCCGTCCTTCACCTCCTCGGGCGTGTCCAGGATCTCGAACACCCGCCGCGTGCTTGCGCTCGCGCTCGACAGCGTGGCACCGACCTGCGAGAGCTGATGGAGCGGGTCGAAGAGCTGGGCGACGTAGGCGAGAAAGACAAGCAGCTCTCCCACCGTCAGGTTCGCGGCCAGCACCTGCTGCGCACCCACCCAGGTCACCCCCAGCGTGCACGCGCTCAGGATCACCGAGATCGAGCCCCAGTAGAAGACCTCGAGGCCCTGCTGCGCCATCTTCTGCTGCCGCGCCTCTTCGGTGTGCGCCGTGAAGCGCTGCCGCTCGTGGTCCTCGCGCGCATGGCTCTGAATCAGCGGCAGGGCCGTGATGCCCTGGAGGATGAGCGCGTAGACCTTGCTCTCCGCCTGCTGGGCGGCAGTGCCCCGCACCCGCATCGCCCGCCCGAAGACCTTGATCGACAGGAGCAGGATCGGCACCGCGACCATGGCCACCGCGGCGAGGCGCAGGTTCAGCCGAACCATCGCAAACGCCATGAACAGGAGCGTGCCGGTGGCACTGAGGAAGGTCAGAAACCCCTGCAGGTACAGGGTCTGAAAGGCGCACGTGTCCGTCCCGGCCCGGAAGATGATGTCCCCCGCCTCGGTGCCGTGGTGATACCGCAGCGAGAGGCGCTGGAGCCAGCCGAAGACGTCATCGCGGACCCGCCGCAGGCCGCGGAGGCCCACGCCGATCGAGAGATACGCGTGCCCGGCGCACGCGGCGGCGTGGGCCAGATGAAGCGCCAGCGAGGCCGCGATGACGGCGGTGAGCTGGGCGGGCTGTCCCCAGGCCCGCGCCGCATCGGGCAGCCACCCAGGGTACGGCTTGCCTCCGAGGACGCTGTCGACCAGGAGCGCCAGGGGCCAGGGCTTGAGCAGGTTGAGCCCGATGCCAAGGAGCAGCAGACCCAACGAAAGGGCTATCCGCCCGGCGTCAGGCCGGAAGTAACCCAGTGCCCGGAGCAACTGGTGGAGACGCCCGACGGAGGAGGTGAGGTCGCGCGTTCCCCCGGTGGTGTTCATACAGGCAATCCACCCGCA
>DATFAJ010000517.1:0-2926 GCA_035254745.1 Candidatus Methylomirabilota bacterium
GGTGTCGTACGGGTTGCCCAGCAGGTTGGTCAGGTAGTACGCCCGGAGCCGCTCCGCCCCGTTGACGTTGAACGGGTGCAGGCCCACCGGCAGCCCCAGCGCCTGGCAGCGCTCGAACACCGGGAAGAACGCGGGGTCCGAGAGGTTGCGCCCGTTGACGTTGGTGCCCATGTAGACCGCGCGCGCGCCCGGCAGCCTGGCCGCCCGGTCCAGCTCGGCCAGCGCCTGCGCGGTGTCCTGCATGGGCAGCGTGATGCAGAACACGAAGCGGTCCGGGTGCGCGGTGTGGGCCGCGCTGGCCCCGTCGTTCCACTCGCGCGCCAGCCGGGCGCCGAAGTCGCCCTGGGCCCAGTAGACCATCGGCGCGGTGAGCGAGAGGGCCTGGACGGCCACGCCCTGCCGGTTCATGGAGGCCACGCGCTTGGCCAGGTCCCAGTAGCGCGGCTCGAGCGGCGCGGTGCGCTGGCCCTTGGTGACGATGGTGGGGCCGATCGGGTTGGACCGGTCGATCTGGCCGCCGGAGGGAGCGCCGCCCTCCTCGATGGCGCGGAAGAAGCGCTCGGGGAAGAAGTGCGCGTGGACGTCGATGCCCTGGGGGCCGGTCACGGCCGCGATTCTACTATAGAAGACCGACCACCATCCGGGTGATGGTCACATCCCCCCGCCGCCCGCGCCCCCGCCGCAGTCCTTCCAGTCGAAGGCCGTGATGCTGACCCGATACGACGCCCCCGCCGTCTTGACCGACACCTCGAAGTAGGCGCGGTCCTTGAACGGGATGACCCCGCGCACGAAGCCGACCTGGCGGGCGGTCACCCCGCCGGAGGCGTCGAGCGTCTCGACCAGGAGCCGCACCTCGGCCGCCGAGCGCAGGTAGTCGTTGTAGAGGTACCCCTGGATGACCGGCCGGCCCCCGTGCCGGGCTCCGACCTCCCAGTCGAGCCGTAGCCGCGAATCGACGCTCGACGTCGCGCTGAGTGCTCCCGCCGGAGTTGCGGGACCAACACCCGCCAGGGCGAGGATGGCCATCGTCGCGAGCAGCCAGGGCTTCGTCTTCATAGGTCCCTCCTGGACAGACGGTACGGCCCGGAGCCCGGCCCGTCAATCGGCCCCGGCCGTCAGTCCGTGGTGCGGTACTGGCTCGGCGGGACCAGCCGGAACTTCGTGGGATCGGCCTTGACCACCGCGTCGGCAAAGTCGCGGTCGAAGTTGCCACGCGCACCCGAGGACGTGTGCTCCAGCACCTCCACGCCCTGGATGTAGTAGTCGAAACCCTTGTTGGCGCGGTCGAACGCTTCGCTCTGGCCGCGCGCGGCGCTGCGGAGGATCTCGCCGGTCTGGCGCATCTTGTTGGCCGCGTCCTGCATGCGGTCGCGCAGCATCTGCTGGTTGAGCGACCACGAGCGCCAGACGTTGAGCATCAGCGCGAAGTCGCGCTGGAAGATGCCGTCGGGCGCGGCCACCGTGGAGTAGTAGTAGGCCCACGAGCGCTGGTCGATCGGCGCGGTGTTCACGAGGGCGAAGTGAAGATGCGGCCGCCCGCCGATGCGCGAGCGGACGAAGAGATACGCCGCCTGCCCCGCCCCGGTCGGGGGCGGCGTGGGAACGCGGTCGAGCACCTCGATATCGGTGACGCCGGCGCCGCCCTTGGCCACGGCCTGGCGCGACTGCGCCTCGCTCACCGCGCGCACCGCGGTGGCGGGATCGGCGATGAACGGCAGATAGACCGCACCAGGGATGGGCCCGCCATAGGTGGGCGCGGAGAAGATCGGCAGGTAGATGCCCACGTCCACGAGCTGGCCTTGCGGCCCTGCGACGTCCACCGCGCCATTGCCGTAGCCGCTGATGCGCCAGCCCGGGGGCACGCCGATGGCGGCCTTGCCGTCGGGCGTGGTCTGCTGCTGCAGCGCCACCGGTCGCTGCGACTGCCCGCCGCCCGGCACCGGCACGCTGCCGAGCTGACGGGCCATGCTCTTGAACGAGCGGCCGATGTCGGCGGGCCGGTCGAAGATGACGGCCACGCCCCCGCCTCCGCCGTCGTTGAGCTGGATCATCACGGCACCGCGCACCGGGGTGCCCAGGAGGCGGGCGTCGAAGAAGGCCATGATGCCCCGGTCGCCGGGGTCGCCGACGGCGCTCGAGACCGTCGGCGCGCCATCGAAGTAGCCCCGCAGAGCTCCCAGCACCCCGCCCAGCACCGCGCCCGCCGAGCGGGCGCTGCCCGTGAACGTGCCGGCCAGCGTCCGCCCGCCCCCGGGCCCGTTGGCGGCGCCGAACCCGGCGGGAGGAGTCCGCTCGGGCAGCGGTGCCGCCGGAGCCGTGACGGGCAGAACGAGCCCACCCACCACGAGGACGAGCAGGGCGCAGCGCAGGAGGGTCGGCACGGGTGCGCATCCTAGGGCACCGAACGGGCCGGGTCAACCCGCCGTCGAGCTAGGGTTCGATGACCGTTACCGGCACCACGTCGACCTCGGCGTAGTTGTTCGCGCACACCGGGTCGCCGAGCGGCCGGCCGTCGGTGTCCGTGATCTGCCGGATATGACCGGAGAGGATGTTCCGCACCAGGTGGCCCACCACCTGTCCGATCCGATTCACGTCCTCCGCCACGAACCCGGCCGCGGGAATCGTGCACTGCACCGAGTCCGAGCCGCACAGGATGGTCTCCCGCCCGTTGTCATCGCGAATGAACCGGATGAGATTCACCCCGTACGTGACGGTCACGAGGTCAATGGTTCCGTCCGGCCGGAGCGTGCCCTCGCGGAAGAAGCCCTGAGGTGAGTGCGCGAAGACCGGCTGTCCACTGCACTCCTCGATGCGCTCCGGCCACGCCGCGTCGACCACTGGAATCGTGATCGTCACCTGCCCCAGGGCATCCAGGTCGCCACTCTGGACGACACGAGCTCCTTCGGCGCTGCTCGCGAACGATGCG
>DATFAJ010000518.1:0-4089 GCA_035254745.1 Candidatus Methylomirabilota bacterium
AGACGCTCGGCATCATCTACGCCTAGCCTTCACCCTCTCCCCAGAGGGGAGAGGGCAGGGTGAGGGGGCCAGGGTGAGGGGTCGAGGGTGAGGGGGCCGGCCTAATCGCGCGCGCCGGTCACCTTGGCGCGCAGATTCGCCACCTGCTGGGGGAAGGGCGTGCCGGGCGGCGAGTTCATCGGCGTGCTCCCCGCGAGGCCGGTGATGAGCTGCGCCATGATCGGGCCCTCCTCGGACAGGAGGCCGGGCAGGCGCTTCTTGAACTCGTCCAGGCTCGTGATCGTGCACGTGCTGCGGTAACCCGCCGCCTTCGCCATCGCCGCGAAGTCCACCCCCTGCCCGCCCGGCGTCTCCTGCGAGCCGGAGGTGTGGTAGACGCCGTTCTTGAAGAGCAGGTGGGTGAAGTTCCTCGGCGCCGCGCCCGCGATGGTGGCGAGCGAGCCGAGCTGCATCAGGAGCGAGCCGTCGCCATCGAAGACGATCACCCGGCGATCGGGCGCGCCCAGCGCGAGGCCGAGCCCCATCGCGGAGGCGCCGCCCATGAAGCCCACGCAGCCCACCGAGAGGTCGTCGGGGGCGATCGTGCGCCACGCGGGAGAGGTCGTCATGGTGGGCACGCAGATCGCGGTCCCGCGCGCGGCCGCGACGAGGGTCAAGATCTCCTCCGGCTTCATCATCACGCGGTCTCCAGGCCGACGAGGACCGCGGCGGGGCCTTTCCGCTCGCGGCTCTTCCGGTAGTATTCGGGAATCAGCTTCACGTCGTCCGGACCCTCCATCCGGGCGTGGGGAATGCCGAACACGTCGAGCAGCGGCTCGGCGAAGCGGACCATCGAGTGCCGCGAGTCCTTCGGATCCCGGTCCTTCTCGCGGCTGAGCAGCCCGATCATGTAGAAGATCGGGACCTTGCCGTCCATCGAGATGCCGCGAATCGTGTTCACGCTGGCGTAGAGGCCGGCGTGCTGGATCATCACGATCACCGGCTCGCCGGTCATGTAGAGCCCGGCGGCCACCGCGTTGGCGTCGTCCTCGGTCGAGCACGTCAGCACCCGCAGGCTCCGCTCCTTGTCGAGCGCGGCCAGCACGCTCTTCTGGTGCGTGTCGGGCACGCTGATGATCCAGCCGAGCGGGTCCTGGCGCTTCCCGCCGCGGCGCTCCGCCTGGAAGATCTCCTTGAACGCGTCGATGATCAGAGACGACGGGACCGATTCGGGCATTGGGCTCCTCCTGGAAATGCGCGGCTCCCCGCGGGACCAGCGGAGAGTCTGCCACAGGACGCGGGCCTCGCGAAAGCGCTACGTGAGGCCCTCGGGCCGGGGACGGGCGGCTGGTGCGGCATGTTACGCTGCGAGTATCGCTCCGATGACCTCCTCACCCCCGCTGCCGGATCTTCTCCGGGAGCAGGACGGGCGTCACCCGTTCTGGCTGCGCGTGATCTTCCTGGTCGCGGCGCTCGCGTGCGTGGCGGCCGGGGTGGTCGGCTGGCTCATCCCGATCGTCAGCGGCATCCCGTTCTACGCGGCCGGCCTCGTGTTCCTGGGCCTGGCGAGCGACCGGACGCGCCGCTTCATCAACCGTCTGGAGCGGCGACTCGCCGAGAGCACGCGCCGGAAGGTCCGGCGGCTGCTCGCCAAGGTGCCCGGCGGCTGGCTGCGTCGCCTCGTCCACATTCCGGACGAGATCGACTGACCCGATCATCTAGAATAGCCGCATGCTCCCTCGACTCGGCCGGGCGGCCGCCCTCGCCGGGCTGCTCGTCCTGCCGGGCCCCGCCTGGGCGGCCGATTCCCTCGCCACGGAAGAGGGCCAGACCCTCGACGTCCGCCACCTCTCCCCGGAGCAGCGCCGCCGGCTCCTCGCCGGCGACACCATCGCCTATCAGGTGCTCGAGACCGGCGAGACCGAGATCGGCGCGGGGGTGGCCATGTACCTGGCGGTCCCGCTCGGCCGCACGGCCGAGGTGCTCACGAGCCCCGACGTCGTCCTGAAGGACCCGAGCATCACCACGTGGGGCATCATTCCGGCCCCGGCCACCGCGGCCGCCCTCCAGGGCTTCAAGCTCACGAGCGGCGAGCTGAGCGAGGCCCGGGAGGTCCTGGAGGCGGAGGCCGGCCTTCGCTTCAACTTCACCCTCGCCGAGAGCGAGGCGTTTCGCGCCGCCAAGTCCGCCCCCCGCGTGAGCGACCGCGCGGCCGCGCTCGAGACGGCGGCCGCCCAGTGGCGGGCGCTCCTGCTCCAGCGGGCGCAGGCCTTCCAGGCGCGTGGCCTCGACGGCGTCGCGCCCTACGCGCGGCGAGGCGGCACGAGCGAACCGGCCGCGCTCCTGCGCGTGGCCGCGGGCGACGCCCGCATCCTGGCTCCGTTCGCGCCGCGCCTCGGCGAGGCGCTGCTTCACTACCCGGCCGACCAGAGCCCCACCTCGGTCAGCCAGATCTACTGGGTGAAGCGCCAGGTCCAGGGCCGGCCCACGCCGATCCTGCTCCACCACCTGGTCGACGTGACGCCCGCGCTCGCGCTCTACGTGGAGCGGCAGTTCTACGTCGGGCACACCTACAACGCGAGCCAGATCCTCTGCGCCGCGGTGCCGTACGAGGACGGGGTGGTGATCCTGTCGAGCAACCGGGTCTCCACCGATGCGGTGGGGGGCTTCGGCGGCGACATGAAGCGCATGATCGGGCGGCGGCAGCTCCGGGCCGAGATCGTCAAGCGCTTCGACCGGATCCGCGCCGCGCTGGCGCGGCCGACCCGGCCGCCCGCGCAGGTGGAGAGCCCCTAGGCTAGTCGCCCAGCACGCGCCGGCGCAGCAGGCGCAGGTCGAGCGGCACGAGCACCCCCAGCATGAGCGCCGACAGCCCGCCCACGCCGGCCAGATGACCCGCCACCGGCCCGCCGATCAGGACGCCGCGGAAGGTCTGCGCGAGGTGGTAGAGCGGGTTGCCCGCATTCAGCGCGACCAGTCCCGGGTGCTCGAGCGGGAAGTAGGTCGACGAGAGCAGCCCCATCGGCAGGACGAGCAGGAAGAGGGGCAGGTTCACGTGGTCGATCGTCGGCACGATGGCGGTGAAGCAGAGCCCGAGGGCCGCGAAGCCGCAGCCCGCCACGAACGCGACCGGCCACAGCACCGGGAGCCACCGCAGATCGAGCGCGACCAGCCCGACCCACTGGATCACCACCAGCACCGCCGACACGATCACCACGTACATGGTCGCGAGCAGACCCGCCCACAGCACCTCGCCCCATACCACGTGGATCAGCTCGACCTGGGTGGTGAGCTGTCCCTCCCACGTGCGCTGGAAGCGCATGCGGATGAAGGCCCCGAACAGCGACTGGAAGAGCGCGGTCATGAAGGTGGCGTAGGCGAGGAGGCCCGGCGCCACGTAGGTCATGTACTCGATCGGGCGGCCCTGCCAGGTGAGGCTCGCCACGTAGCCGCCGAGCCCCACCCCGAAGGCCACCAGCATGATCACCGGCTCGAGCGCGGGCGGCAGGAACGCGGTATGCCAGTTCCGCATGTAGACGCGCAGGTGCCGCCCCACCACCGCGCGGCTCTGCCACTCGAGCGCCGCGGCGAGCCAGCTCATGGCGCGAGCGAGAGCTTGAGGAAGAGATCGTCGAGCGTGGGCCCGCGCACCTCGTAGCGCAGCGCGGGGAACGCGCGCGCGAACTCGGCCAGCTCCTCGCCGGAGAGCGGCAGGTGCAAGGCCCCCAGCACGCTCGCCGGCTCCCCGCGCCCGCGAGCGGTGAGCCAGGCCGCGACCGCGGGGCCCTGCCCCGCGGTCACCACCACCACGTGCTCGCCCACGAGATCGCCCAGCACCGTCTTGGCGGTGCCGCGCGCCACCACCCGGCCGCGGGCCAGCACGGTGAGCGCGTCGCTCAGCCGCTCCGCCTCGTCCATGTAGTGCGTGGTGAGGATGATGCCGAGGCCCTCGGCGCGCAGGCCGTCGACGAGGTCCCACACCCCCATGCGCGCCTGCGGGTCGAGGCCGGTGGTGGGCTCGTCGAGGAAGAGCAGGCGCGGGCGGTGCACGAGCGCACGGGCGATCATCAGCCGCCGTCGGTAGCCGCCGGAGAGGATCTCCGGCTTCTC
>DATFAJ010000519.1:0-6159 GCA_035254745.1 Candidatus Methylomirabilota bacterium
TGGGAGGAGCTGGACAGCAAGGCGTGGCCGCGGAAGGTCAAGCGTCGCTTCCAGCTGATTCCCACGATCTGCTTCAACTGCGAGGCGGGCTGCGGGCTGCTCGCCTACGTGGACGCGGCTAGCCTCAAGGTCCACAAGTTCGAGGGCAACCCGGTGCACCCGGGCAGCCGCGGCCGCAACTGCGCCAAGGGCCCCGCGACGCTGAACCAGATCACGGACCCGGAGCGCATCCTGTACCCGCTGCGGCGCGCGGGCGCCCGCGGCGAGGGGAAGTGGGAGCGGGTCACCTGGGACGCGGTGCTCGACGACATCGGCGGGCGCATCCGGAAGGCGCTCGTCGAGGGCCGGCAGAAGGAAGTGATGTACCACCTGGGGCGGCCCGGCCACGAGCTGATCTACCTCCAGCGCGTCTTCCACGCGTGGGGCATCGACGGCCACAACAGCCACACCAACGTCTGCTCGGCCTCCGCGCGCGCGGGCTACGCCTTCTGGCACGGGCTCGACCGGCCCTCGCCCGATCACAGCAAGGCGCGCTTCATCCTGCTGCTCTCCTCGCACCTCGAGGCGGGCCACTACTTCAACCCGCATGCCCAGCGCATCATCGACGGCAAGATGGCGGGGGCCAAGATCTGCGTGGTCGACACGCGGCTCAGCAACACCGCCTCGATGGCCGACTACTGGCTCTCGCCCTGGCCGGGCAGCGAGGCCGCGCTGCTGCTCGCCATCGCCCACTGCATGCTGCGCGACGGCACGTGGGACCGCGAGTTCGTCCGCCGCTGGGTGAACTGGGAGGAGTACCTGCGCGAGGAGCGCCCGGACCTGCCGGTGACGATGGCCGCCTTCGAGGAGGCGCTCAAGACCCTCTACGCCTCCTACACGCCCGAGTTCGCGGAGCGCGAGTCGGGGGTGCCGGCCGCGCGCATCGAGGAGGTCGCCCGCGAGGTCGGCCGCGCGGGGAGCGCGCTGTCGACCCACGTGTGGCGCAACGCGGCCGCCGGCAACCTCTACGGCTGGGAGGTCGCGCGGGCCCTCGAGCTGGTCGTGGTCCTCGCGGGCGCGGTGGCCACCCCGGGCGGCACCGCGCCGAGCGGGTGGAACAAGGCGGTCCCGGCCCCGCCGATGATGCCGCCGCCGGGCAAGGTGTGGAGCGAGCTCCTGATGCCGCGCGAGTACCCGCTCGCCTTCTTCGAGATGAGCTTCCTCCTGCCCCACTTCCTCAAGGAGGCCCGCGGCAAGCTCGCGATGTACTTCACGCGGGTCTACAACCCGGTGTGGACCAACCCGGACGGCATGTCGTGGATCGAGATGCTGACCGACGAGGCCAAGGTCGAGCGCCACGCCTGCCTCACCCCGACCTGGAGCGAGACCGCCTGGTTCGCCGACTACGTGTTGCCGATGGGGCACGCTTCCGAGCGCCACGACCTCATGAGTCAGGAGACCCACGCCGCCCGCTGGATCGGATTCCGCCAGCCGGTGCTGCGGGTGGCCCTCGAGAAGCAGGGCAAGACCTTCGACCACACCTGGCAGGCGCACGAGGCGGCCGGGCTCGGGCAGGTGTGGGAGGAGGACGAGTTCTGGATCGAGCTGTCGTGGCGCATCGACCCCGACGGCTCGCTCGGCATCCGCAAGTACTTCGAGTCGCCCTACCGGCCGGGCGAGAAGCTACGCATCGAGGAGTTCTACCGCTGGATCTTCGAGCACAGCGTGCCCGGCCTGCCCGCGGCCGCGCAGCGCGAGGGGCTGACCCCGCTCGCCTACATGCGCAAGTACGGCGCGTTCCTGATCCAGGACAACGTCTACGGCACGCACGAGACGTCGCTCACCCCGGCCGAGCGCGAGGGCGCCGCCGCCGACGCCGCCTCGCACCTGGTCATGAAGGGCGGCGCGTCGGTGGGCGTGGAGGTGGACGGGCAGTGGATGGGCGGCTTCCCCACGCCCTCGCGCAAGCTCGAGTTCTTCTCGAAGACCCTCAAGGACTGGAAGTGGCCGGAGCACGCGGTGCCGACCTACGCCCGGAGCCACGTGCACTGGTCGGAGATCGACCGGGGGCGGGGCGAGATGGCGCTGCTGCCCACCTTCCGGCTGCCGACCCTGATCCACTCGCGCTCCGGCAACGCCAAGTGGCTCTACGAGATCTCCCACAACAACCCGCTGTGGCTCAATCCCGAGGACGGGAAGCGCTTCGGGGTCAAGACCGGCGACCTCCTGAAGGTCACCACCGAGATCGGCCACTTCGTGGACCGGGTGTGGGTGACCGAGGCGATCCGGCCCGGCGTGCTCGCCTGCTCGCATCACCTGGGCCGCTGGCGGCTCTCGGAGCAGACCGGGGGCGAGCGCTGGTCCACCGCGCTCGTGAACCTCGACCGGACCGGGCCCGGCCAGTGGCGCCTCCGGCACGTGCACGGGGTGCGGCCGTTTCCGAGCAGCGATCCCGACTCGCAGCGGGTGTGGTGGGAGGACGCGGGCGTGCACCAGAACCTGACCTTCCCGGTGCACCCGGACCCGGTGAGCGGGCAGCACTGCTGGCACCAGAAGGTGACGGTGAGCCGGCCGGGGCCGGACGACCGCTACGGCGACGTGGTGGTCGACACCAACAAGTCGTTCGAGGTGTACCGCAAGTGGCTCGCGATGGCGCGTCCCGCGCCGGGACCGGGCGGGCTGCGCCGGCCGCTCTGGCTGCCGCGCGCCTTCAAGCCCGACGCGTCCGCCTACCGGCTCGACGGCGCGTGAGGCCGTTGACTTCATCACGAACGGAGGCATCCTGGGAGCCATGAGCGGAGACACGCTCGAGGTGGCCATCACGTGATCGTGCGCGCGCTCGCGGCGACCGCGCTCGCGCTCGGGCTGCTGGCGGGCCGCGCGGACGCGGCGGACGACATCGGCCGCCTCCTCGCCCCGCTCGGGCTCACCGCGCTGTCCGGCGGGCGCGCGGCGGATTTCACCCTGCCCGCGCTGTCGGGCGGCAAGGTCTCGCTCGCGGAGCAGCAGGGCAAGGTGGTGCTGGTGTACTTCTGGGCCACCTGGTGCCCGTACTGCCGGCGGGAGCTGCCCGCGGGCGTCGAGCAGATCAGCCGCGAGCGCCGGGGCCAGCCGTTCACGGTGCTCGCGGTGAGCATCGAGGAGCCCAAGGACCTGGTCGCGAGCTGGGTCAAGGGCGCGGGCGTGACGCTGCCGGTGCTCCTCGACTACGACGGCGCGGTCGCGCGGGACTACCGGGTCACCGCGACGCCGACCGTGTTCGTGATCGGGCGCGACGGGCGACTGGTGGCGCGGGCCGCGGGCAACCGCGGGTGGGAAGGTCCCGCCGGCCGCGCCCTGCTCGACGCCCTGATCGCCGCGCCCGCGAAGTAGGCTCGGGGCCACCCCGGCCATGGCCACCGAGTCTCCGATCGACAGCCTCGACACCGACATCCTCGTGCTGGGCGCGGGCGGCGCCGGGCTCTGCGCGGCCCTGCACGCGGCCGACCACTCGCCGCAGCTCTCGGTGACGGTGGCGGTGAAGGGGCTGCTCGGGCGCGCGGGCTGCACCCGCATGGTGCAGGGCGGCTACAACGCGGTGCTCGCGGCTCCGGACTCGGTCGACGCCCACCTGCTCGACACCCTGCACGGCGGGGCGTGGATCAACGACCAGGAGCTGGTGTGGACGCTCGTGAAGGAGGCGCCCGGCCGCGTGCTCGAGCTGGAGGCGCGCTACGGCTGCTTCTTCGACCGCCAGCCGGACGGCCGCATCCACCAGAAGCCGTTCGCGGGGCAGAGCCACGACCGCACCATCCACAAGGGCGATCTCACCGGCATCGAGATCATGAACCGGCTGACCGAGCAGGTCTCGCGCCGGCCGTCGATCCGGAGCCTCGAGGAGCACCGCGCGGTCGAGCTGCTCCGCGCCGACGGCGGCCAGGTGGGCGGCGCGCTCCTGCTCGACATCCGGCGCGGGACCTTCGTGGTGGTCCGGAGCCGCGCCATCCTCCTCGCGATGGGCGGCGGGCCCACCATGTACAAGGTGATCGCCTGCTCCGCCGACAAGTCCTCCGACGGCATCGCGCTCGGCCTGCGCGCGGGCGTACGCCTGCGCGACATGGAGATGGTGCAGTTCCATCCCACCGGGCTGATCGTGCCCAACTCGCTCATGACCGGCGCGCTGCTCGAGGAGGGCCTGCGCGGGGCGGGGGGCCGCCTCCTCAACGGGCGCGGCGAGCGGTTCATGCAGCGGTACGACGCCGCGCGCCTCGAGCGCTCCACCCGCGACCTGGTCGCGCGCGCGTGCTTCATCGAGGTGGCCGAGGGCCGGGGCTCGCCGAACGGCGGGGTGTGGATCGACGTCTCCCACCTGGGCGCCGAGGTCGTCGAGCGGAGCTTCCGCGGCATGGTGCGGCGCTGCCGCGACTTCGGCCACGACCTGGCCCGCGAGCCGGTCGAGGTCGGGCCGACCGCGCACTTCATGATGGGCGGCATCGTCATCGACCGCTCCTGCCGGACCGACGCGGAGGGCCTCTTCGCGGCCGGCGAGGACTCGGGTGGCGTGCACGGGGCCAACCGGCTGGGCGGCAACGGGGTCGCGGAGTCGACGGTGTTCGGCGGCATCGCGGGCGACGTGATGGCGGAGTGGGTCGCGGGGCGCCCGCGGCCGCCGATCTCGCCCGCCCTCGTGGACGCGGCGGTCGCCGCGATCAGCGCGCCGCTCGCCCGCAGCGAGGGCGAGAACCTCTACACCCTGCAGGCGCAGCTGCGCCAGGTCATGTGGGAGCACGTGGGGCTGATCCGCGCGGGCGAAGGGCTCAAGCGGGCGCTCGCCGAGATCGAGGACGTGGGGCGGAGGCTCGAGACGGTCTCGGTGCGCGGCGGCGGCGCCTACAATCTCGCCTGGCAGGACTGGCTCAACCTCCAGAACCAGGCCACCGCTGCGTGGCTCATCGCCCGCAGCGCGCTCGAGCGCACCGAGAGCCGCGGCTCGCACTACCGGCGGGACTTCCCGAAGCCCGCGGCGGAGGCGGTGACGGTCATCGCGGGCTACGCCGACGGGGCGGGGCCCAAGGTGTGGACCGAGCCGGTGCGCTACACGCGCCTCCGGCCGGACGCCGCGCGCCTGCCCGTGGCGGTGGACGTCGGCGACTGATGGCGAAGCGGCCGCGGCGGATCCTGCGGCGGCGGTGGGCCACCACCGAGGGCTGGCGCGCCACCCCGGCCGGCATGTGGGCGTGGCTCGCCCAGCGCGCGGCCGCGGTCGCGCTCCTCGCGGTGATCGTGATGCACCTGCGCAATCCCTTCTGGCGGCCGGTCCAGGCGGCCCTGCTCGGGCTCGTGCTCCTCCACGGCCTGCTCGGGGTGCGTGCGATCGTGCTCGACTTCGGCCTGCCGGTGCGATGGCATCGCACGCTGCTCGTCGGGGCGCTTGCGCTCGGCGTCGCGGTCTTCGCGGTCTTCTGGGGCTTCCGATGGTACTGAAGGTCTTCCGGTGGTCCCCCGGATTCCGCGAGCGGCTGCAGCGCTTCTGGGTGCCGGCCAAGGAGGGCATGACGGTGCTCGACGCCCTGGTCGACGCGCAGCGCCGGCTCGACCCGACGCTCGCGTTCCGCTACGCGTGCCGGGTCGGCATGTGCGGCTCCTGCGCGATGGTGGTGAACGGCCGGGAGCGGTGGGCGTGCCGCACCCTGCTCAAGAGCCTCAAGACCGCGATCGTGACGGTCCGCCCGCTCTACCATTTCCCGCTGGTGCGCGACCTGGTGGTGGACATGGCCCCGCTCGCCGAGCAGACCGCGCGGGTCGGCGGCGCCTTCGTGCCCGCCGCGGGGCCGCCGACCGCCGCGCGCATCGGCCGCGACGCGCCCGAGCGCCGCCGCATCGACGCGGCGATCGAGTGCATCGGCTGCGGCATGTGCATGTCGGCCTGCACCATGGTGGCCAGCGACCCGCGCTTCCCGGGGCCCGCCGCGCTCAACCGCCTCTTCACCCTGGAAGAGGACAGCCGCGACGTGGGCACGGCCGAGCGCGCGGCGGTGCTGTGGAGCGAGGACGCGCTCACGCGCTGCCACACCCAGGCCAACTGCACCGAGGTCTGCCCGATGGAGATCTCGCCGACCGAGTCGATCCTGGCCCTCCGCCGCCGCGCCGCGCGCCGCCTCTTCGGCTGACCCCACCGCCACCGCCGCAAACGCCATGACC
>DATFAJ010000520.1:0-5277 GCA_035254745.1 Candidatus Methylomirabilota bacterium
ATGCGCTTCGACGGCACGGTGGAGACGCCGCTCTCGCGGACCTCCGCGGAGGCGGCCATCCGTCGGCTCGGCGCGGCGGGAGTGGGCGCGGTGGCGGTCTGCTATCTCCACTCGTACCGGGATCCCCGCCACGAGCGTGAGACGCGCAAGCTGCTCGCGCGGCTCCTGCCGGACGCCTACGTGTCGCTGTCCTCCGAGGTGCTCGCCCAGATCAAGGAGTACGAGCGGTTCTGCACCACCGTGGTCAACGCCTACGTCGGTCCGGTGCTCGCGCGGTATCTGGGCAGCCTCGGCTCGCGCCTGCAGAAGGCGGGCTACCGCGGCGACGTGCTGATCATGCAGTCGCACGGGGGCGTGGCCACGATCGCGGATTCGGTGCGCCTCGCCGCGGGGGCGGTGCTCTCGGGTCCTGCGGGCGGCATCGCGGGCAGCCGTCACGCCGCGCGACTTCTCGGCGAGGGCAACCTGATCACCTTCGACATGGGCGGCACCAGCACCGATATCGCGCTGCTGGAGGACGGGGAGCCGCACCTCACCGGCGACAAGGCGGTCGGGGCCAGCCGGGTCGCGCTGCCGAGCATCGACATCCACACCCTGGGCGCGGGCGGCGGGTCGATCGCGCGGGTGGACGCGGGCGGCATCCTCCACGTGGGGCCGGAGAGCGCGGGCGCCGCGCCGGGGCCGGCCTGCTACGGCCGCGGCGGCACCGCCGCCACCGTGACCGACGCCAATCTCGTGCTCGGCCTGCTCGACCCCGCGGGCTTCCTCGGCGGGCGCGCCCGGCTCGATCCGAAGGCGGCGCGCGCGGCGGTGGAAGCGGTCGCGCGCCGGCTCGGCCTCGACGTGATGGCCGCGGCGGAGGGCGTCCACCGCGTGGTGAACACCAACATGGCGGAGGGCATCCGGCTGGTCTCGGTCCGACGCGGCGCCGATCCGCGGCGCTTCGCGCTGCTCTCCTTCGGCGGCGCGGCGGGGCTCCACATCACCGAGGTCGCGCGCATGCTCGAGATCGGCCGGGTGGTGGTGCCCCGGGTGGCCTCGGTGCTCTCGGCGTGGGGCATGCTGGCCACCGACCTGCGCTACGAGTTCGTGCGCACCCACGTGGGCGAGGCCGGGCAGGTCGGGGCGACGCGCCTGCGCCGGCTGTTCTCGGCCATGGAGACCGAAGGGCGGCGGCGGCTCGGCAAGACCTTCGCGGGCCAGATCGACGTCCGCCGCTCGGTGGACATGCGCTACGGCGAGCAGACCTTCGAGATCCAGGTGTCGCTCGACGGGGTCGACATGGACGCGAAGGATCTCATGGCCCAGGTGGTCGAGCGCTTCCACAAGCGCCACGAAGAGCTCTACACCTACAGCGCCCCCGGGCAGGACGTCGTGCTGGTGAACACGCGGGCCGCGGTGATCGGGCGCCTCCCCGCGCTGCCGGCGGAGCCCGAGCGGCGCGCGGGGGCGCCGGCCGCGCCCCGGAGCCGGCGGGTGTACCTCGGCCGATGGATGGAGATCCCGGTCCACGACATGGACGGCCTCGCCGAGGGCCAGGAGGTGAAGGGGTCCGCGATCTTCGAGTCGGCGACGACCACGGTGCTGATCCGCGCGCGGGAGCGGGCGGTCGTCACGCGCCTGGGGTGGCTGGATATCCGCCTGGAGTAGGCGTCGAGGGCACTCCACCCCTCACCCTGCCCTCTCCCCTGAGGGGAGAGGGGGATGAGGGGTGGACAACCTATGTGTAGGCGCCGACGGAGGCGTGGGCCACCGTCTTGGCGTACTTGGCGAAGACGCCCGTCGTGTAGCGCGGCTTGGGTGCCTTCCACTTGGCCAGGCGCTTCCGGATCTCGCCGGCCGGCACCTCCATGTCGAGGCGCCGCTTCTTCACGTCGATGTTGATGATGTCGCCGCTCTTGATGGCGGCGATCGGGCCGCGGTCGGCCGCCTCCGGCACGATGTGGGCGATCATGAAGCCGTGGGTCGCGCCCGAGAAGCGGCCGTCGGTCATGAGCGCGACGCTCTCGCCGAGCCCGGCGCCCTGCAGCGCGCCGGTGACGTGCAGCATCTCGCGCATGCCGGGCCCGCCCTTGGGACCCTCGTAGCGGATGACGATCACGTCGTTGGGCTTGATCTTGCCCTTCTTGACCGCCTGGAAGGCGTCCTCCTCGCGCTCGAACACGCGTGCGGGCCCGCGGTGCGCGTACTTCTTCTGGCCCGAGAGCTTGATCACGCACCCGTCCGGGGCCAGGTTGCCCCGCAGGATCGCGATGCCGCCCTCCGACTTGAGCGCCTTCGCGAGCGGCTTGATCACCTGCTGCCCCGCGGGCTCGGCGGCCGCCTTCACCTCCTCGCCGATGGTGCGCCCCGTGACCGTCTTCTCGGAGGCGTGCAGCAGGCCCGCTTCCAGCAGCCGCTTGCCCACGACCGCCATGCCGCCCGCGTCGTACATCTCGGGGGCGGTGTAGGTCCCCCAGGGCTTGAGGTCGGCGAGCACCGGGGTCCGGCGCGAGATGCGGTCGAAGTCGTCGATGGCGAGCTTGACCCCGAAGTCGCGCGCGGTCGCGAGCAGGTGCAGCACCGCGTTGGTGGATCCGCCGGTGGCCATGACCCCGCTGATGGCGTTCTCGAAGCTCTTGCGGGTGACGAGCGAGCGCGGGGTGATGCCCTTGCGCAGGAGCTCCATCACCAGCTTGCCGGACTCGAAGGCGACCTCCTCCTTGCGGGGGTCGACGGCGGGGATGTCGTTCCAGCCCATCGGCGACATGCCGAGCATCTCGTAGGCGGTGGCCATGGTGTTGGCGGTGAACTGGCCGCCGCACGCGCCCGCGCCGGGGCAGGCGTGGTCCTCCACGTCCTTGAACTGCTCGAGCGGGATCTTTCCCGCGTTGTAGGCGCCGAGGGCCTCGAACACGTCCTGGATGGTGAGGTTGCGGCCCGCGAACGGCCCCTCGGTGCCCGCGCAGCGTCCGAACATGATCGAGCCGCAGTAGAGCATGAGGGAGGGGATGTCGAGCCGGCCGAGCACCATGGTCATGGCCGGGATGGTCTTGTCGCAGCCGGAGATGGTCACGATGCCGTCGAACATGTGGCTGCGCGCCACGAGCTCCACCGAATCGGCCACGACTTCTCGGCTGATGAGCGAGCCCTTCATGCCCTCGGTGCCCATCGTGATGCCGTCGGTGATCGAGATGGTGTTGACCTCGATCGGGGTGCCGCCCGCGGCCCGGATGCCCTGCATGACCTTCTCGGCCAGCTTCCGGTGGTTCCAGTTGCAGGGCATGGTTCCGATCCAGCAGTGGGCCACCCCGATCTGCGGGCGCGAGAGGTCCGCGTCGTTGAAGCCGACCGCCTTCATCATGGCGCGGGCGGCGGCGCGATCGGGACCTTCGAGGAGGACGCGACTGTGCTTGCGGGGATCGACGGCCATCGGAGACTCCTTTGTCGTGGGGGCGCTCTCGGGTTCGGCGCGATTCTACAGCAGCTCGCGGAGCGGGACCAGCGCGTAGCCCTGCGCGCGCAGCCCGGCCACGAGGGTGGGCAGATATTCCAGCAGGCGGGCCCCCGCCCCGGGCACGCCGTCGGCGTCGTGCAGGTCGTAGATGGCGCCGGCGCGCGCCCGGGCGATCCCGCGCCGGGCCTGCTCGGCCGGCTCCACCGGGCGCCGGCTCTCGGGCTGCACGGTCCAGAACACGCACGGCGTATCGAGCCGGCGGGCCACGCCGAACATCGCGAGATTGGTCTTGCCCCACGGCGGCCGGAAGAAGCGGGGCGGCGCGCCGGCCGCGTCCGCGATGGCGGCGTGCCCGTCGCCGATCTCGCGCTCGGTGTGATCGGGGCCACAGCGCCAGAGGCTCGGGTGACTCCAGGTGTGGTTGCCCAGGTCGTGGCCCGCGAGGGCGATGCGCCGCGCCACCTCGGGCGCCTTGCGCGCGCGCTGCCCGATCAGGAAGAAGGCGCCCCGGACGTCCTCCCGAGCGAGGACGTCGAGCACCCGCGGGGTCCAGTCCGGATCGGGGCCGTCGTCGAAGGTGAGGCTGACCGCGCGGCGCTCGCGGGGCCCGCGCCACACCGAGGCCAGCGTGAGCAGGTGCGAGCCCCAGGTGTAGGCGCCCCAGAGTCCCGGCACCGCGCCCGCCGCCAGCCACGCCGCCCGCTTCACGCCGGTGGCCGCTTGGCGACCAGGAGGGTCAGCTTGCCGCTCTGCACGATCTCGCCGCGCTGGTTGAAGATCGAGCGCTCCTCGATCACCACGCCGCCCTCCTTCAGCGACCGCTTGGCGACTGTCTTCGAGACGCTCCGGATGGTGTCGCCGACTCGCGCGGGCTGGAGGAAGCGCCACTCGAAGCCCATGAACGCGAGGACCACCAGGGGCGGCTGGGGCACCCGCCAGCCGAGCCCGGACGACATGCAGAGCGGGATCAGCTCCGGGATCACGCCCGGGTCGGCCGGCCGGCTGAGCGTCAGCGAGCCGAAGAGGGCGGCGTGGGTCTCGGTGAGCGTCACGCCGGGGGTCTCGAGCGGCACGTTCATCTGCACGTCCTCGAAGTAGACGCGCCGCTCGACCCGGGGGTCCGGCACGCGTCGACCTCTCAGGCGGGCCGTCGGGCGACCACGTGGTCCGTCTCGCCTTCCTGGACCACCTCGCCGCGCTGGTTCACCACCCGCCGCTCCACCGTGACCACGCCCGCGGCCGCCTGCTCCCCGTCCTTCTTGGCGGTGACGCGCGCCAGCACGTGGATGGTGTCGCCGATCTTGATCGGGCCCTTGAACTTCCACTTCACGCTCGCGAGCGGCCCGATCGCCTGTCCGGGCACCACCCGATCGAGGAGACCTTGCTGGATCGAGAGGCCGAGGAGCCCGTGGGCGATCCGCTCGCCGAAGAGCGACGCCTTCATGTGCTCGGCGTCGGTGTGGAGCACGTTGTAGTCGCCGCTCAGGCCCGCGAAGATCACGATGTCGGCCTCGGTGACGGTGCGACCGGGCGAGGTGTACTCGTCACCGACCTTCACGTCCTCGAAGTAGACCATCGGCTCGCCGCTCACGGAGGCCTAGAATAGCATGTCGATACCGCCGGCCCGCTTCGTGGAATCGCAGTGTTCGCGAGGCCCCATGGTACGCTTATCGATCGAGAGGAGGCCGGCTTCTCCGGCTCGGGCGATGTCCACACCAATGGAGGTGGCGATGCAGAGTCGCAGGCAATTCATTCTCAAGAGTGCCAAGCTGGTGGCGGCCGGCGCGGCCGCGGCGTCGGCCGGACCGACCGTCTTCGTGCGCGGGGCGGGTGCCGCCGAC
>DATFAJ010000521.1:0-2018 GCA_035254745.1 Candidatus Methylomirabilota bacterium
GGCGGGGGCCTTCCGGGAGGACCTCTACTACCGCCTGAACGTCATCCCGATCGAGGTGCCGCCCCTGCGCCAGCGGAAGGAGGACCTCCCGCTGCTGGTCGCGCACTTCGTCGGCATGTTCTCGGCCGAGAACGGCAAGCGGCCGAAGACGGTGTCGGTCGAGGCCCTCGCCTACTTCCTCTCCTACGACTGGCCGGGCAACGTGCGCGAGCTGCGCAACATGGTGGAGCGGCTCGTGATCATGAGCCCGCGCGACGTCATCGGACCCGAGGATCTTCCCCCGCCCCTCCGCCCGCGCGTCACGGAGCCGCCGGCCGACGACGCGCAGCGCGAGCGGACGCTCAAGGAGGCACGCGAGGCGTTCGAGCGCGCCTTCATCCTGAGCGAGCTGCGGGCCAACGACTGGAACATGACCCGCACCGCCGAGCGGCTGGGCATCGAGCGCAGCCACCTCTACCGCAAGCTCAAGGCGTACGGGATCAGCGCGCCGAAGTAGGGTCTTGGTCGCCGAGACGGTCGGGGCGGCCCGCGAGGCGATACGAGCGGATCCGCTTCTTGTTCAGCTGCGGGGGCCCCGAAATGGCCCCCGCACTCCCCAGGCCGCGGGCACCCGTTCTGCCGGCGACCGGTTCGGTTCAGACTGGAAGTAGTGTGCTGGTATCGCTTTCGAGCGCCAGCCGTGACGGTTGTCCGCCATTGGGGGAGTGCGGGGGCCATTTCTGGGCCCCCGCAGCTGAACAAGAAGCGGATCCGCTCGTATCGCCTCGCGGGCTGCCCCGACCGTCTCGGCGACCAGACCCTACTTCGGCGCGCTGATCCCGTACGCCTTGAGCTTGCGGTAGAGGTGGCTGCGCTCGATGCCGAGGCGCTCGGCGGTGCGGGTCATGTTCCACTCGTTGGCGCGCAGCTCGCTCAGGATGAACGCGCGCTCGAAGGCCTCGCGCGCCTCCTTGAGCGTGCGCTCGCGCTGGGCGTCCTCGGCGGGCGGCTCCGCGACGCGCGGGCGGAGCGGGGGGGGAAGGTCCTCCGGTCCGATGACGTCCCGCGGGCTCATGATCACGAGCCGCTCCACCATGTTGCGCAGCTCGCGCACGTTGCCCGGCCAGTCGTAGGAGAGGAAGTAGGCGAGGGCCTCCACCGACACCGTCTTGGGCCGCTTGCCGTTCTCGGCCGAGAACATGGTCACGAAGTGGGCGACCAGCAGCGGGAGGTCCTCCTTCCGCTGGCGCAGGGGCGGCACCTCGATCGGGATGACGTTCAGGCGGTAGTAGAGGTCCTCGCGGAAGGCCCCCGCCGCGATCCGCTCGGGCAGGTTCTGGTTGGAGGCGGCGAGGACCCGGACGTCGACCCGGATGGTGTCCTTGCCGCCCACCCGCTCGAAGGCCTGCTCCTCGAGGGCGCGCAGCACCTTGGCCTGGGTCTTGAGGCTCATGTCGCCGATCTCGTCGAGGAAGAGCGTGCCCTGGTCCGCGAGCTCGAACTTGCCGCGCCGCCGCGCCACCGCTCCGGTGAAGGCGCCGCGCTCGTGCCCGAACAGCTCGGACTCGATCAGCTCCTCCGGGATCGCGGCGCAGTTGACCTCGACGAAGGGCCCGTCGCGGCGCGCGGACAGCGCGTGGATCGCGCGGGCCACCAGCTCCTTGCCGGAGCCGTTCTCGCCCTGGATGAGCACGCGGCCGCTCGACGGCGCCGCGATCGCGATCTGCTGACGCAGCTCCTCGATCAGCGCGCTCTGGCCCACGATCTCCTGGCCGCGCTCGAGCTGGGCCCGGAGGTTGCGGTTCTCCCGCTCGAGCCGGGTGTGGTCGAGGGCCCGGCTCGCGATCAGCAGCGTCTTCTCGAGGGAGAGGGGCTTCTCGATGAAGTCGTAGGCCCCGAGCTTGGTGGCCTTGACCGCGGTCTCGATGGTGCCGTGGCCGGAGATCATGACCACCGCGGTCTCCGGGCGCACGCGCTTCATCTCGGCCAGGGTGTCGAGCCCGTCGATGCCGGGCATCCAGATGTCGAGGAAGACGACG
>DATFAJ010000522.1:0-5005 GCA_035254745.1 Candidatus Methylomirabilota bacterium
CCGCGTCGCCCTCGCGGAGCGCCGCGCGCACGGTCTCGAGATGCCCGATCCGCGAGGCCCGGTCGATCAGCCGGGTGTCCGCGATGGTGTCGGACGCGCGCGCGAGGAGATACGCCAGACCGATGGTGGGCCGGACCGCCGGGGGCAGGACCGCGAGCGAGAGGTAGAACGACCGGCTGACCCGCCTGAGGAGCGCGGTGGTGAGATCCGCGCCCGCCACGGTCCCTAGTCGAGATCCAGCGGATTGAGGGGACGGCCCGGCATGTCCTTGGCCTTCTTTACCCCCTCCTGGAACATCTTGTCCAGCACCTGCGGCTTCTTCTCCTGGGCCTTGAGCTCTTCCTTGAAGCGCTCCGCGCGCCGGGCCGCCGCGCCCTTGAGCGAATGCAGCGCGTCGTCCAGCCCGAGGCCGGACTTGGCCTTGGGCGCCGGCTCGTGGGCGATGACCGCCTCGAGCGCCGCGTCGATGGTGAGCCGCCCGTCGCAGCAGGGGCAGGTGACCTTGAACGTCGCCATGCCCCCGAGAGTATCAGAAAGGGCGTCAGCGATGCGAGCGGCGCAGCTGGGCGTCGAAGCCGGGGAGGATCGCCTTGAAGAACGCGTTCTCCACCAGGCCCGCGATGGTGGCGATGAGGCTCGTGTTCGGGTTGTCGAGGCGGCCGGAGAGCTCCACCCGCGTCGCGACCTCGTCGCGGGGGCGGTTCTGCAGGACCTTGGAGGCGGCGCCCACGACCGCCTCGTACGCCTTGCGGGCGAGATTCTTGTTCCGGTCCTGCTTCGCGTCGTAGACCTCCATGTCCTGGAAGAGCGGCTTGACGTAGCCCGCGACCTGCCGGTTCCGGGCCCGGAGCTCGGTGTAGAGGGAGAAGTGGCCGGCGACCACGTCGAACTTGCCGTGGGCGCGCAGGAGGTCGTTCATGGTGGGGAGATCGGTCTCGTCGATCTGCACCGCGAGGTCGAAGTCGGGGCCGGGCCGGGTGGGGAGGAGCTTGAAGCCGGCGCTGGCCGGCCCCGAGCCCATGAACTTGCCGCGCAGGGTGGCTACCGCGGTCTCGCCGCTCGGAAGGCTGCTCAGGTTCGTGAGGGTGGCCGTCGCATCGGTGAGGAAGACCCGGTAGCTCGGGGTGGTGGTCCGGTTGACGAACCCGACGTTGCTCTTGACGATGTCGAGGCGGTCCACCCGGAACAGCAGGCCCGGGTCCTGCGCCCGATCCGCGGCCCGGATGGTCTCGCGGGTGGCTGCCTTGCCCACCCCGACCTGCGCGGGGGTGTGGATGTAGTCCACGTGGATCCCGTCCACGGTGGCCGCCCACAGCTTCACCGACTTGAACTGGGGCGCGATCTCCACCTCCCCGTTGGCCGACAGGGTCCCCTTGTCCACGGTCAGGTTGTAGCGGTTGGTGATCGGCTTGAAGTAGTCGAGCGCGATGGTGTCGAGCGTGATGTCGGCCATGAACGCGGCGTAGGGCTCGGCCAGGAAGTCGGCCCACCCGTTCGCGGTCACCGACCCCGCGTCGAACACCCGCGCCCGCAGGGTCATGGGGGACGGGTAGACGCCGCGCTCGGAGTGGACGTTGCGGATGTTGGAGGCTGTCACTTCCAGGTCGTGGACCCGGAGCGGCTTGAACGGGCCGTCGTCGTGGTAGGTGACGTCCCCGCCGGTGATGCGCAGCTCGTTGATCTTGAGGGGGTAGATCGCCTGCAGCGCCTGCTGCCACCCCTTGTCCTTCACCGGGGTCGGATCGTCGATCTCGGCGCGGGCCTGCCGCAGGTTCAGGACCACGACCGGGTGCGCGATGAGGATGTCACCGACCACCCGTCCGGACAGCAGGGCGCGCCAGTGGACGCTCGCGTACAGGCGCTCGATGTTCGCCACCGGCGGGTCGGGCTGCTGGTCCTGGACGATCACGGTGTCGCGGAGATCCAGGGAAAAATTGATCGGGCTCCAGTGCAGCTTGCGAATCGTGACCGTGTACCCGGTGAGGCTCGCGTTCATCTTGGCCTCGGTATAACGACGCAGCGGCTCGTCCACGAAGAAGAGGGCGACCACCGAGGCGACCAGCAGCAGCGCCGCGAGCGCGCCCGCCACGAGGAGCCAGCGGCGCGTGGTCATGCGAGTCCGCCAATCGGACCGGCTCATGCACGGGATGGAAAGCAAGGCCTGTGCCCGTCTCGAAGCGGCCCGGATTGTCGGGGTGCGGTGGAGCGCGCCGGGTAGATCCTTCCGGACCGGCCCGGGAAGTTCTGACCTCCGTGCGAAGAACCGGACGACTATCCGACGCGGCACGCGCGCTTTCGCCGCGCGCGGCGGATCGAGAGTGGTGGCACAGGAGTTGAAGCGTCCACGCCCATGACCGCTACACCGGGAGACCGGGCGGGCGATCGCGTCTTCAAGATCGGCATCTCCGGCTCGTACGGCGGCCTCAACCTGGGCGACGAGGCGATCCTCCAGTCCATCGTGGCCCAGCTCCGCGCCGCGGTGCCCTGCGAGATCACCGTGTTCTCGCGCGACGCCAAGGACACCGCGGCGCGCCACAAGGTGGAGCGAACGGTCGCGGTGCGCGACCTCTCGCGCGACGAGGTGCTGCCCGAGGTCGCCGACCTGGACCTGTTCATCCTGGGCGGCGGCGGCATCCTCTACGACGACGCGGCCGCGGTCTACCTCCGGGAAGTCGCGCTCGCGCAGGAGCACCACGTGCCGGTGCTGGTCTACGCGGTGAGTGCCGGACCGCTCCACAACGAGGCCGCCCGTACCCTGGTGCGGGACACCCTGAGCCGGGTCGCCGCGGTGACGGTGCGCGAGCGTCGGGCCCGCCAGCTCCTCGAGGAGGTCGGGGTGCGGGAGATCGAGGTCACCGCCGATCCCGCGTTCCTGCTCGAGCCCGATCCCTTGCCCGCGGAGGCGCTCCAGCGGGAAGGCCTCAACGAGAACCGGCGCCTGATCGGGATCTCGGTGCGGGAGCCCGGATCGGCCGCGCCCGACATCGACGAGACGCACTACCACGCGCTGCTCGCCAACGCGGCCGACTACATGGTGGACCGGCTCGAGGCCGACCTGGTCTTCGTGCCGATGGAGCCGCGGCAGAAGGACACCCAGCACTGTCACGCGGTGGTGTCCCGGATGGCGCACGCCCACCGGGCCACCGTGCTGAAGGGCGAGTACACCTCGGGCCAGCTCCTCTCGCTGATGAGCCACTTCGACTTCGCGGTCGGCATGCGCCTGCACTTCCTGATCTTCGCCGCGCTCAACCGGGTGCCGTTCGTGGCCCTGCCCTACTCGAGCAAGGTGGCGGGCTTCCTCGAGGATCTCGAGATCGCGATGCCCCCGCTCAAGCAGGTCAACGCGGGCCAGCTCATCGCCTACATCGACCGCTGGTGGGACCTTCGCCGCAACCTCCAGGCGCGGCTCGAGAAGACGGTGCCCGAGATCCAGGCCCGGGCCCGGCGCACCAACGAGCTCGCGCTCCAGATCCTCCACGACCAGCGCACGCGTCGGCGGGAAGCGGAAGCGGGCCGCGGCCCGGGAGGCTGAGGGATGCCGCCGCTGCTGCGTCCGCGGGAGACCACCACGATCACGCTCGCCCCGCGCACCGCCACGGTGGCGGCCGAGTGCGACGTGCTGGTGGTGGGCGGCGGCCCGGCCGGCCTCGGGGCCGCCATCGGGGCCGCGGACGCGGGTGCCGACGTGATCCTGGTCGAGCGGCACGCGTTCCTGGGCGGCAACGCCACCGCGGCGCTGGTGATGCCGCTCATGTCCTTCCACACCCAGCGCGGCGCGGCGCCCGCCGGCGCCACCGCCGACCTGATGCCGCACGACCACGGGCCGGGCGACCCGGTGGTGCAGGGGGTGCTGCGCCGGCTCCTCGAGCGGCTGGAGGCGGCGGGCGGCTCGCTGCACCCGTCGCAGCAGACCGGGTTCGTGGTGCCCTTCGACCCCGAGGTGTTCAAGCTCGTGGCCCTCGACCTGCTCGACGAGGCGGGAGTGCACGTGCTGCTGCACGCCTTCGCGACCGGCGTCATCGGCGCACCGCGCCCGGACGGCGTCGTGTTCGAGACGAAGTCGGGCCCGATCGTCGTCATGGCCCGTGCGGTGGTGGACGCGAGCGGCGACGGCGACGTGGCCGCCCTCGCGGGCGCGCCCTTCGAGATCGGGCGCGAGGGCGACGGCCTGGTGCAGCCGATGACCCTGATGTTCCGCATGGTCGAATTCGAGCGCACCGCCTTCGCGGCGTACCGGCAGGCCCACCCGGACCAGTGGCGGGGCGTGCACGGCCTGTGGGATCTGGTCCGGGAGGCGAGCCTGGCCGGCGAGCTCAGCCTGGCCCGCGAGGACATCCTCTTCTTCGGCACGCCCCACGAGCACGAGCTGTCCGTCAACAGCACCCGGGTCACCGGCGCGCTCGGCACCAGCGTGTGGGACCTCACGCGGGCGGAGTGGCAGGCCCGCCGCCAGATGCGCCAGCTCGGCGCGTTCCTCTGCAAGTACGTGCCGGGCTTCGAGCGCTCCTACGTGGTCCAGAGCGGGGTCACGATCGGCGTCCGCGAGACCCGGCGGATCACCGGGGAATACCGGCTCACCGCCGACGACATCCTGGGCGCGCGTCGGTGGGACGACGTGATCGCGCGCGGGACCTACCCCATCGACATCCACAACCCCCAGGGCAAGGGCACGCTGCTGATGCGCCTGCCGCCGGGAGAGGCCTACGACATCCCGCTGCGCTGCCTCGTGCCCCAGCGGGTGGACCGGCTCACGGTGGCCGGCCGCTGCATCTCGGGCACCCACGAGGCGCACTCCTCGTACCGGGTGATGCCGATCGCGATGGCCACCGGCCAGGCGGCCGGGGTCTGCGCGGCCCTCGCCGCGCGCGTCGGCAAGGCGGTTCGCGACGTGCCGGTGGGCGACGTGCAGGGCGAGCTGCGGCGACAGGGCGCGGCCCTCTGATCGCCGGGCGCGGCCGGGCGTACCCGGTAAGAGCGACCGGCCGGGAAGTGCATGACGCTGGGT
>DATFAJ010000523.1:0-2483 GCA_035254745.1 Candidatus Methylomirabilota bacterium
CGTCGCTTCTCGGCCATCGCCCGGTCCACGAAGGCGTCGACGTTGTCCAGCCGGCCGACCTCGAGCAGCGTGCGCATCACCGCCTCGCCGGCCCCGCCGTGCAGCGTGCCCTTGAGCGCGCCCACGCCTCCCGCGACTGCCGAGTGCATGTCGGAGAGCGTGGCCGCGATCACCCGCGTGGTGAAGGTGGAGGCGTTCAGCTCGTGCTCGGCGTAGAGGGTGAGGCACGCGTCGAAGGCGCGCGTGGTCACCGAGGTGGGCCGGGTGCCGGTGAGCATGTAGAGGAAGTTGGCGGCGAGGGAGAGCCCGGGGTCCGGCGGCACCGGCGCCTGGCCGCTGCGCACCCGGTGGTGCGCGCAGATCGCGGTGGCGAACTGGCTGGTCAGTCGCACCGCCTTGCGCAGATTGGCCGGTCGGGAGTTGTCGGTCGCGTCGGGGTCGTGCATGCCGAGCACCGCGACGGAGGCCTGCAGCACGCGCATCGGGTCCGTGTCGCGCGGCATGAGGGCGTACGCCCGCACCAGGCCCTCGGGGATGGTGCGCACCGCGGCCAGCTCCACCTGGAACCGGTCGAGCTGTACGCGCGTCGGCAGCTCACCGTGCCAGAGGAGATAGGCCACCTCCTCGAAGGTGGCCTTTCGCGCCAGCTCGTCGATGTCGTAGCCGCCGTAGGCCAGGCGGCCGTTCTTGCCGTCCAGATCGCACAGACGCGTCTCGGCGGCCACCACGCCCTCGAGACCCCGGATGAGCTGACTGCCCTCGGTCATCGTCGACTCCCTCTGAACCCCGGAATGCTCCGCGGACGGCAGGCGCTGGAGCGGACCTGACGCAGTCGACGGTATACCGCACCCCGGAAGTCCGCAAGGGCATTGGGGAACCCGTGTACGCCAGAGTCAGCCGGCCGGCTAGCCGCGGAGGTTGCCGTCGATGCGGACGTCGAGGAGATAGGGCCCGCCGGAGGCGAGGCCGCGCCGGAGGGCCGGCGCGATCTCGGCCGCCTTCTCCACCATCTCCCCCGGGACCCCCTGCGCCCTTGCCAAGCCCACGTAGTCGAGGCCGGGCTTCACCAGGTCCATCGCCACGTAGTGGTTGTCCTCGGCCGAGAAGCCCTTCAGCGCCTGGGTCCGCTGCTTGAGGATGCGGTAGGACTGGTTGTTGAAGATCACGAACACCACCGCGATCGAGTCGTGCGCCGCCGACCAGAGCGACTGGATCGTGTACATCGCGCTGCCGTCGCCCACCAGCGCGACGACCGGCCGGTCGGGCTGGGCCAGCTTCACGCCGAGCGAGGCGGGCAGGCCCCAGCCGATGCCGCCGCCGCGCAGGCCGTAGAAGCCGCGGTGGTCGCGGGCCCGCAGGAGCTCGCGCACGCCGTGGCTCGAGGAGATCGACTCGTCGACGATGATCGCCTCGTCGGGCACCGCGCCCGCCACCGCGCCCACCAGGGCGAGCGGGCTGATCGGGGAGCGGCTCCCCTGCGCCGCCGCCTCCTGGCGCAGCGCCTCGCGGCGCGCTTCCTGGGCGACCCGCAGCCGCTCGATCCGCGCGCTCACCTCCTTGGCCTGCGCCGGGCTCAGGCGGCGCCGCAGGGCCTCCACCAGCTCGGGGAGCGTCGCCTTCGGGTCGCCCTGGATCGCGACCTGCGCGGGGTAGTTCTTGCCGATCTCCCACGGGTCGAGATCGAGGTGGATGAGCGGCAGACCCTCCGGCATCGGCTCCACGTCGGACGGCAGCGAGAGCGTGAACAGGTCGCCGCCGACCGAGAACAGCAGGTCGTGCTGCATCAGGAGCTGGCGGATGGGCTGGCCCAGGCGCGGGAAGGGGCCGTGGTAGAGCGGGTGGGTGAACGGGAACGAGCACGTGGACGGCACGCACTCGGTGTAGACCGGCGCGCCCAGGGTCTCGGCCAGCTCCGCCATCTCGGCCAGCGCGTCGCCGTGGGCCACCGCGTCGCCCGCGATGAGGACGGGCCGCCCCGCCTTCACGAGCAGGTCGGCGGCGGCCTCGATCGCGGCGCGATCGCCGCGGATGCGCGGGGCCACCCGGGTCGGCTGCAGCAGGTCGAGCTCGCGCTCCGCGTTCAGGACGTCGACCGGCAGCGAGATGAACACCGGCCCGGTGGGATGGGCCAGCGCGGTCTTGGCCGCGCGGCGCACCGCGCGCGGCAGATCCTCGATGCGGGTGATCTCGTGCGACCACTTCACGTACGGCCGCGCCACCGGCGGCAGGTCCGACCAGAGGATCGGCTCGGTGAGGTTCATCGCCTGGTCGTGCTGGCCCGCGGTGATGAGCAGGGGCGTGCCCGCCTCGTGGGCGTCGTAGAGCATGCCCATCGCGTTGCCGAGTCCCGGCGAGGTGTGGACGTTCACCACCCCCAGCTTGCCGCTCGCCTGGGCGTAGCCGTCGGCCATGCTGATCGCGACCGCTTCCTGCAGGGCCAGGATGTAGCGAATGCTCGGCTCCCGCACCAGGCCGTCCATCAG
>DATFAJ010000524.1:0-5906 GCA_035254745.1 Candidatus Methylomirabilota bacterium
GAGCAGCGCGCGCTGCTCGGCGCCGTCCTGCTCCCGCTCGGCCTCCTCGTAGGCCAGCAGCACGCGGCGCCGGATCTCGAGCGCGTCCTCCAGGGTCTTGAGGCTCGGGGCGAGCGGCTCCCAGTCGTCGTGGCCGAAGTAAGAGTGGCCCGCGCCCGCCGCGAGCAGGAGCGCATCGTAGGGCATCGCACCCTCGTCGAGGACGAGGCGTCGGCCGGCGAGGTCCACCGCCACGACCTCGGCCAGGAACACCGTGACGTTCGGAGCGCGGCGCAGGATCGAGCGCAGCGGCGTCGCGATGTCGGACGGGTTGAGGGCCGCGGTCGCCACCTGGTAGAGCAGGGGCTGGAAGAGATGATGATTGCGCCGGTCGAGGAGGGTGACGCGGACCGGCCGGCTCGCGAGCGCGCGGGCCGCATAGAGCCCGCCGAATCCCCCGCCCACGATGACCACGTGCGGATGCCCGTCGCGGTCGCTCACCGGCTCATCTTCCGGGCGGCGCCGCGGGGTGTCAACCGGCCGGACGGCTTGACAGGACGCGGGCTTGGCCCTAGGGTGAGCGCACACAGGAGGAGTCGCTCATGACCGCGCGGATCTCGTCACAGCGCTACGCCGTCGAGGGGTTCCAGGAGGCGCTCGACCTCTGCTACAGCCGGGGATGGACCGACGGCCTGCCGGTGGTGCCGCCGACCGAGCCGGCGGTGCGGGCGATGCTCGACGCGGTCGGGCTCGAGCCCGACGCGCAGGTCGCCTTCATCACCAACCGGCAGGTGGCGATCTCGGCCGAGAAGGTCGCGATCAACGCGGTGATGGCGGGCTGCCGGCCCGAGTACATGCCGGTGGTGGTGGCCGCGATCGAGGGCATCGCCGATCCCCGCTGGGGCTATCACGGCCCCGCCACGTCCACCGGGAGCGCGGCGGTCCTGACGATCGTCAACGGGCCCATCGCCAGGCGGCTCGACTTCAACTCGGGCGACAACCTGTTCTCGCCCGGCTGGCGGGCCAACGCCACCGTCGGGCGTGCGGTGCGGCTGGTGATGCGCAACGTGATCGGGACGATTCCCGGGCGGCTCGACCGCGGGACTTTCGGCCATCCAGGCCGATATACCTACGTGATGGCCGAGAACGAGGCGGAGAGCCCGTGGACGCCGCTGCACGTCGAGCGGGCGGGCTGCCGGCCCACCGACAGCGCGGTCACGGTCATGGCCGCGCTGGCTCCGATCCAGTTCTACAACCAGCTCTCGAGCACCGCGGCCGGCGTGCTCGGCACGCTCTGCGACACGATGCGGTATCCCGGGCAGATCGGGCAGCCCAACTACTGCGTGGTGCTGGCCGGCGAGCACATGCGCACGATCGCGGCCGACGGCTGGTCGAAGGCCGACATCCGGAAGTTCATCTTCGAGAACTCCACGAACACGGTGGCGCACTTCAAGCGGACCGCGCGGATGCCGGGCGCGGTGAAGCCGGAGGACGAGACCGCGACTCGGCCGCTGGTGCAGTCGCCGGACGACATCCTGGTGGTGGCGGCGGGGGGGCGCGCCGGCTCCTTCTCGTGCTTCATCCCGGGCTGGGCGAGCCGCACCTCGTCGGAGGCAGTGACGGTGGTCATCAAAGAGAGGAGCGCATGATGGCGGGATTCGAGATCCTCGACCCCACGGTCGAGCCGCGGCGACAGCCGCTCACGTACGTGCCGCGCCCGGATTCGCTCAAGGGCAAGCGCGTCGGGCTGGTGGAGAACACCAAGTTCAACTCGGACAAGCTGCTGCAGAAGATCGGGGCCATCCTCAAGACCGAGTACGGCGCCGCGGAGGCGCGGATGTGGCGCAAGCACAACTCGAGCGTGCCGGCCCACAAGGAGATCATCGACGACGCCAGGCAGGCGGTGGACGTCGTCGTCGCCGGCATCGGCGACTGAGGGTCCTGCTCGTCGGGCAGTGTGCTCGACGGAATCCTGTTCGAGAAGATCGGCGTCCCCGCCGCGTCCATCGTGACCGACGTCTTCGAGGCGACCGGGCACGCCATGGCCCAGTCGTGGGGCGTCCCGGAGTACAAGTTCCTCTCGGTGCCGCATCCGATCGCGAACCTCTCCGACGCCGAGCTGGACGCGCGGGCCCGCGCGATCGCCCCCGAGGTCGTGCGACTGCTCCTGAAGGGCCAGGAAGGCTAGAACACAAACAAGCACTACACGGCCCGCCGCATGCCAGACGACTCCGCCTACCGTCCGCCGTTCTGGTACCGGGGCCGGCATCTCCAGACGCTGTGGGGGCCGCTGCTGCGCCAGTGGCGGCGGCCCCCGCTGCGCCGGGAGCGGCTCGAGACGCCCGACGGCGACTTCGTCGATCTCGACTGGCTCGCCGGGGCCCCCGAGTCCGGTCCCCTGGTCCTGATCCTCCACGGCCTCGAGGGATCGTCGAACTCCCACTACGCGCGCGGCCTGCTGCGCGGAGCGGGGGAGCTCGGCTGGCGTCCCGCTGTGCTTCACTTCCGCTCGTGCAGCGGCGAGGTGAACCGGCTCCCGCGGCTGTACCACTCGGGCGACACCCGCGATCTCGAGTGGGTGCTCGAGCGGCTGCAGAAGCGCGAGGCCGATCCCCGGATCGGCCTGATCGGGATCTCGCTGGGGGGCAACGTGGCCCTGAAGTGGCTCGGGGAGCATGGTGAGGCCGCGCCCACCGCGGTGGTGGGGTCGGTCGCCATCTCGACCCCGTTCGACCTGGCCGCGTGCGCGGAGGTGCTCGACCGCGGCTTCAACCGTGCGGTCTACACCGGGAGCTTCCTGCGCACCATGAAGGCCAAGGTGCGGGCCAAGACCCACCTCTACGACGGCCGGATCGACGTCCCCGCGGTGCTGCGCTCGCGCACCTTCGCGGAGTACGACCGGTGGTTCACCGCGCCGCTCAACGGCTTCGCCGACGAGCGCGACTACTGGGATCGGGCGAGCTGCGGGCCCTATCTCGAGCGGATCCGGCGTCCCACGCTGCTGATCAACGCGGCCAACGATCCGTTCCTGCCCGGGGAGCGCCTCCCCGCGGCGGCGGTCGCGCGATCGCGATGGCTCGAGGCGGCCTTCGTGGAGCAGGGCGGGCACGTGGGATTCCTGGACGGTCCGCTCGGCGGCTCGTCGTGGGCGGAGCGGCGCGCCCTCGCGTTCCTCCGGCGCCTTCTGCTACCATGACCGCCGTGCTGCGCGACGCGTACGGTCTGGTCGTTTCGACCTCGTCCCGCGCCGCGGTGGACGCCCACGACCGAGGCGTGCGCGCGCTCCTGGGCTTCGGCGCCGAGACCGTGGAGTGCTTCCGCCAGGCGCTCGCCGCCGACCCCGAGTTCGTGCTGGCCCGCGCCGCGCTCGCGGTCGCGCTCTACCTGGACGAGCAGATCCCGGCGGCCCAGGCCGAGATGGAGCGGGCGCTCGCGGACGGGACCGCCCAGGCCGCGTCGCTCACCCCGCGCGAGCGTCGCCACCTGGAGGCCCTGCGCCTCTTCGTCGTCGGCCGCGGCCACGACGCCATCGCGGTCATGCGGGAGATCCTCGCCGAGTTCCCGCGCGACGTGCTGCTGATGCAGCGCCTCTACTACATCTACTTCTGGCAGGGGCGCTCGGCCGAGATGCTCGAGCTGACCCGCGCGGTGCTGCCCGCCCTCGCCGACGACGGCTACGCCCTCGGCTATCACGCCTTCGCCCTCGAGGAGAACCGGAGCTTCGACGAGGCGCTGCCGCTCGCCGAGCGGGCGGTCGCGCTGAACCCGCGGGACGCCTGGGCGGTGCACGCCATCGCCCACGTGCACTACGAGCGGGGCGACAACCGCCGTGGGATCGAGAGCCTGCCGGGTCGCATCGATCCCTGCGACCACCTCGGCTACTTCCGGAACCACCTGCGGTGGCACCTCGCCCTGCTCCACCTGGCCGAGGGCGACTACGAGCGCGGCGGCCGGCTCTTCGAGAGCGTGTTCGGGCACATCCCGATCGCGATCGCCTCCGATCTCCAAGACTCGGTGGCCCTCGCCTGGCGTCTCGACCTCTTCGGCCGCCCCGACCCGCGCCGGTGGGCCCAGCTCGGCGCGGCGGCGCGACGGTGGCTCGACATGCCCCTGCTGCTCTTCCACGACCTGCACGTGGGGATGGCGCTCGCGGCGGCGGGCGACTGGAGCAGCGCCTCGCTCCAGCTCGACCGCCTGCGCCAGCGCGGGGCCAGGTCGAAGAACCCCACGCTCCCCGAGGTCGTGGTGCCGCTCATGGAGGGCCTCCACGCCTTCGCCCGCGGGGAGTACGGGGCCGCGGTGGCGCGCATCGAGCCCGTCGAGGCGCGGATCGTCGAGGTGGGCGGCAGCCACGCCCAGCGCGAGGTTTTCCACGACACGCTCCTCGCCGCGGCCCTGCGCGGATCCGAGCCGCGCGCGGCGGCCCTCCTCGAGCGGCGCCTGGCCAAGCGCCCCAACCCCGGGCGCTTCTGGGAGCAGGTGCGCGCGTCATGAACTGGGACGCCCTCGGGCGCGAGACCGTCGAGCTGCTCCGACAGTACCTGATGCTCGACACGACCAATCCCCCCGGCAACGAGACGGCGGGGGCGCGCTTCCTCGAGGAGGTGCTGGGGCGGGACGGCATCGCGAGCGAGACCGCGGAGTCCGCCCCCGGCCGCGGCAACCTGGTGGCGCGCCTGCGGGGCGACGGCTCCGAGGGCGGCATCGTGCTCCACCACCACATCGACGTCGTCTACGCGGACCGGCGCTACTGGACGGTGGATCCGTTCGGCGGCGTGATCCAGGACGGCTTCCTCTTCGGCCGCGGGGCGCTCGACATGAAGTCCACCGGCGTCCTCCACCTGGCCGGGATGCTGGCGATCAAGCGGGCGGGGGTGCGGCTCAAGCGCGACCTGATCCTGCTCGCGACCGCCGACGAGGAGGCGGGAAGCCGCTTCGGCGCCCAGTGGGTGGCCGACCAGCGACGACAGTGGCTGTCCGGCGCCGAGTACGCGCTGTCGGAGCTGGGCGGCATCTATCCGGAGGGTGGGCCGGCCGGAGGCCACCGGGCGCCGTTCGCCAGCATCGTGACCTCCGAGAAGACGGGCCTGCCGCTCCGCCTCACCGCGCGGAGTCAGCCCGGGCACGGCTCGATGCCGTGGCCCGACACCGCGCCGAACCACCTGATCCGCGCGCTCGGCCGCCTGCTCGAGGCCGAGCGGCCGCTCCGGGTCCTGCCGGAGGTGCAGGAGTACTTCGAGCGTCTCGGCTCGGTGATGCCGGGCGACGCCGGGAAGGGGTACGACGATCTCACCCGCTCGCTGGGCGACCCCGCCTTCCGCCGCGCCTTCCTCGCCGACCGGCACCAGGCCGCGATGCTGCGCACGACCTTCGCGGTCACCGTGCTCCGGGGCAGCGAGAAGCGCAACGTGATTCCGCCCGAGGCGAGCGCCGACATCGACTGCCGCATGCTGCGGGGGGACGACCCGGAGGAGATCGTGGCCTGGGTGCGTGGGGTCGTCGCCGATCCGCGCGTGGAGGTGAGCCTGATCAACCCGCCGCCCAAGATCCCCAACGCCTCGCCGCCCGACACGCCCCTCTACAAGGCCCTCGGCGAGGCGCTGCGGCGCCGGGCCCCGGGCGTGGTGGTCGCGCCCGACATCCTGGTCGGCTTCACCGACAACTGGGTCTTCCGCAACTGCGGGCTGCACGGCTACGGCTTCAGCCCGTTCATCCTGGAGGAGAGCGAGTGGCGTCGCATCCACGGCAACGACGAGCGGATCTCGCTGGAGAACCTCCAGGAAGGCGTGCGCTGCCACACCGAGCTGCTGCTCGAGATGGCGGCGGCCTGATGGCGCGCGCGCCGCTCGCCATCCGCGCCGGCACCGCGCGTGACGTGCCCACCATCCTGGCCCTCATCCGCGGTCTCGCCGAGTACGAGCGTCTCG
>DATFAJ010000525.1:0-3220 GCA_035254745.1 Candidatus Methylomirabilota bacterium
AGGCGCGGGCGGGGGCCGGGGGGGCGCTCCCAGGGACCGTGGCTTCTGCGGGTCGTCGAAGCCACACGCGCCAATCTCGTGGCTCCAACGAGTGCCCACCGGGGCTGCGACTCAGCGTGTCCCCGGGAGCGCCCCCCCGGCCCCCGCCCGCGCCGCGCGTCGCAGGCGGCTACGGCTCCTCGGTCGCGTCGTAGCGGAGCCAGCGGTCTTGCATCCATCTGACCGCGAGCAGGTCCTCGAAGGCCACGAAAGCCCGGTTGCGGATCCCGTAGTGCGAGACGCCGTAGCGCCGCGCCCGGTGGCCCACCGGCAGCTCCAGCACACGAAAGCCGGCCAGGCGCAGCAGCGTCGGCACGAAGCGGTGGAAGCCGCGGAAGCGCGGCAGGCCCGGCAGGCAGCGGCTCCGGATCACGCGCAGCGTACACGCGCTGTCGTGGACGTGCTCGCGGGTGATCGCGTTGCGGATCCGGTTGGCCACCCGCGACGACACGCGCTTGAGCCAGGGATCGTCGCGCTGCTGGCGCCAGCCGGTGACCGCGTCGTAGCCCTCGAGCGAGGCGAGCATGCGTGGGATGTCGCGGGGGTCGTTCTGCAGGTCGCTGTCGAGGGTCACGATGATCCGCCCGCGCGCGCGCTGGAACCCGGCGTCGAGCGCGGCGGAGAGCCCCGCGTTGGCGGCCAGCCGCACGAGGCGCACCCGCGGATCGGCGGCGCGGATGCCGCGCACGATCTCGGGCGTCGCGTCGGCGCTGCCGTCGTCCACGAAGATGACCTCGGCCGAGCGGCCGAGCGCGTCGAGAACCGGACCCAGCTCGGACCAGACCACCGGCAGGCTCTCCGCCTCGTTGAAGGCGGGCAGCACCACCGAGAGCTCGGGAGCGGGCGCGGTCATCGCCGTGGCCCCAGCAGCAGGACCTGCTCGCGCCCGACCCGATCCGCCATCAGCACCTGCCAGCGGTCCTGCGACGGGCTCCGGAGCGCGGTCCAGCGGCTCTCCCGGATCAGGAGCACGTCGTTCGGGCCCGGCGCCGACAGCTCCGCCTCCAGGTCCGCCACGCCGTTCAGCTCGCGGACCGGTCGCCGAAGGTAGAAGTCGTAGGAGAGACCCGCGTCCGGATACGCGAGCACCCGGGAGTCGGGCGCGAGATGCCCGGCCATCGCGGCGGTGAACGCCCGGATGTTCGAGCTCTGCGTGAATCGCGCCGGGTAGCCCCATCCCTCGACGAGCAGGACGCCCCCCAGCGCCACCGCCAGGACCGTCGTGGCGCCGAATCCGGCGCCGCGGGTCGTGAGCACCGCCGCTCCGGCCAGCCCGGCCAGGGCCAGCAGGCAGGCGAGCCCGCGCTCCCAGCCGGGCGCCGGCATGAAGGTGGACGGGCCGCGGAGGCCTGCGCCCATCGGCAGCCAGAGCAGGATCACCACGAGAGCCACCACCACGAGCAGGGTCGCGCCGAGGCAGGCGGCCAGCACGCGGCGCCCCACCCGATCGCGGGGCGCGTCGACCAGCAGCTCGCCCACCAGGAGCGCCATCGGCGGGAGCACCGGCACGAAATAGCGCGCGCGCTGCTCGCCGGACAGGCTCACCGCGACCGCGATGACCACCGTCCACGCGAGCAGCGGGCGGCGGCGGGGATCCCGGTCGCGCCACCACCACCAGACCCCGGCCGGCAGCAGGACGGTCCAGGGCAGGAAGCGGCCCAGGTTGTCGAGCAGCTCCACGAGCCGCGACGACCGCTTCTCACGCAGGTACCAGTCGCCGTAGTGGTGAACCACGACCCCGCCGACGTAGCTCCGCTCGGTCTGCAGGAGGTACGGCAGGAGCCAGGGCAGCGTCGACAGCGCGAGAATCCCCAGGCCGAGCGGCAGCCGCAGCCATCGGACGCCCCGCCAGCCGTCCTCCACCAGGACCAGCGCGAGTGCGCCGGCCAGCCCCATGAGCGCGGCCGGACCCTTGCTCGCGAGCGCGCCCGCCACGCAGAGGTAGAAGCCGACCAGGCGTCTGGTCGGGGCCGGCGCAGATCGGGCGGTGAGCAGGAAGTAGAGAGCCCAGGCGAGCCACGCGGTCATCATCATGTCGGAGAGGACCTGATGCGACATGAAGTAAAAGTAGGGCGCGGTGGCCAGGACCATCGCGCCGCCGAGCCCCACCTCGAGGCTCCACCTTCCTCGCCCGATCGCGATCACCGCGAGGAGGGTGGCGAGCGCGGAGAGGACCGAGGCGAGCGGCGCGGTGGTCTCGTCGACGACCCCGAAGGGCAGCGCGAGGAGCCCGACCGTCCAGAAGTAGAGCGGCGGCTTGTTGAGGTAGATCACCCCGCGCACGCGGGGGAGGAGCCACTGGCCGTGCTCGACGCCTTCCCGCGCGAGCAGCGCGAAGCGGGCCTCGTCCTGGTTGACGAGCGGGCGGCGGCCCACCACCGGCAGGGCGAACACGACCAGCGCCGACAGCAGCAGCAGGCCGATCAGCGCCGCGGCGGGCGCGCGGCTCAGAGCACCCCCGCCCGGCGGGCCCGGTCCGCGATCTTGCGGGCCCGCGTGAGATGCGGCATGTCCATCATCTGCCCCTTCCACGCGAAGGCGCCCGCTCCGCGTCGGGCCTGCTCCTCGAAGGCGGCGATGAGCGCGACCGCGTCCTCCGCGTCGGCCTTGGACGGGGTGAACTCCGTATTGATGACCTCGATCTGCCCCGGGTGGATGGAGATCTTGCCGCTGAAGCCCATCGCCACCCCCTCGCGACACTCCCGGCGCAGCCCGACGAGGTCCGGGATGTCGGTGTAGACGGTGTCGATCGCCTCCACCCCGGCCGCCGCGGCGGCCACCGCGCACATCACGCGCGCGTAGCGGGGAATGTCGAGGTAACGGCCCGCCTCGTCGCGCGTGCGCGGCAGGCCCATCGCGGCGGAGAGGTCCTCGATGCCCCAGGACAGCGCGACGGTGCGCGGGCTGGCTCCCGCGATCTCCTGGATGTTGAGCAGCCCCTCCGGCGTCTCGGTGGCGATCAGGACCAGCCGCGTCGAGCCGAAGGGCAGCCCGCGCTTCTGCTCGAGGGCGTCCAGCCGCGCGGCCACCTGGCGGATGTCCTCGGCCCGGCGCGGCTTGGGCACCACGTAGCCGTCGGGGCGACCGGCGATGGTCTCGGCCAGATCGTCCTCCGCGTGGCCGGTGAAGATCGGATTCATCCGAACCCACCGCTCGCGGCCGCCGAAGTCGAGCGTCTCGA
>DATFAJ010000526.1:0-2032 GCA_035254745.1 Candidatus Methylomirabilota bacterium
CTGCAGGTGCTCCATCACGATCTCGCCCAGCTCGAGGCTCGTGATCTCCTTCTCGGCCCGGTCGTGCAGCTTGGCCTCGATGTCGGCCACCACGTCGTCCACCGCCTGCACCCCGACCGAGCGCTTCTCGCAGGCCTTGAGAATGGAGCCGCGGAGCTTCTGCCGGTCGAACGGCTCGCGACGCCCGTCGCGCTTGACCACGTGCGGGAGCACGTCCTCGATGTACTCGTAGGTGGTGTAGCGCCGGTGGCACTTGAGGCAGGCCCGCCGCCGGCGGATGAACTCCCCGTCCCGGCCCACGCGCGAGTCCACCACGCGGTCCTCGGTGTGGCCGCAGAACGGGCACTTCACGAGAGACGCCCCGCGTAGAGGGGGAACTGGGCGGTCAGCTCCTGCACCTGGCCCCGCACCGCCGCCTCCACCTGGCCATCGCCCGCGCGGCTCAGCACCCGGTCGATGAAGTCCGCGATCCGCGCCATCTCCGGCTCCTTCATGCCGCGCGTGGTCACCGCCGGCGTTCCGATGCGGATGCCGCTCGTGACCATGGGGCCCTTGGTGTCGAAGGGGATGCCGTTCTTGTTGACGGTGATCCAGGCCCGGTCGAGCGCCTCCTGCGCGTCCTTGCCGGTGACGTTGCGGGCGGTGAGATCCACCAGGATCAGGTGGGTGTCGGTGCCGCCCGAGACCAGGCGGAAGCCGCGGGCCAGGAGCGCCTCCGCGAGCGCCCGCGCGTTCTTGACGATCTGCCCCTGGTAGGCCCGCCACTCGGGCGTCTGGGCCTCCCGGAAGGCCACCGCCTTCGCCGCGATCACGTGCATGAGCGGCCCGCCCTGGATGCCGGGCAGCACGGTGCGGTCGAGATCCTTGGCGTACTGGCTCCGGCACATCACCATGCCGCCGCGCGGGCCGCGCAGCGTCTTGTGGGTGGTGGTGGTGACGAAGTCGGCGAACGGCAGCGGCGAGGGATGGAGGCCCGCCGCCACCAGGCCGGCCGGATGCGCGATGTCGGCCATGAGGGCCGCGCCCACCTCGTCCGCGATCTCGCGGAACGGCTTGAAGTCGATCGCGCGCGGGAAGGCGGAGCCGCCCGCGATCACGAGCTTCGGCCGGTGCTGCCGGGCCAGGTCGCGCACCTGGTCCAGGTCGATGCGCTCGGTGTCCTTGCGCACGCCGTAGGGGACGATCTTGTAGAAGCGCCCCGAGAAGTTCATCGGGCTGCCCGCGGTGAGGTGTCCCCCGTGGGCGAGGTTCGGGCCCAGCACGGTGTCGCCCGGCTTGAGCAGGGTGAAGTAGACCGCCATGTTGGCCTGCGAGCCGGAGTGCGGCTGCACGTTGACGTGCTCGGCCCCGAACAGCTCCCGGGCGCGGCTGATCGCCAGCTCCTCGGCGATGTCGACGATCTCGCAGCCGCCGTAGTAGCGCTTGCCCGGGTACCCCTCGGCGTACTTGTTCGTCATCACCGAGCCCACCGCCTCCAGCACCGCCTCGGAGACGAAGTTCTCGGAGGCGATCAGCTCGAGGTTGCGGGACTGGCGCTCGGTCTCCGCGCGGATGGCCTTGGCGATCTCCGGATCGACCTGCTCGAGCGGGGTCACGGCCGGGCCCGGTCGCCGGCGTGGCGGCTCTCGACGTCCGCGATCTTCGCGATCCGGCGCGCGTGCCGCCCCGCCGCGAAGTCGGTCTCGAGCCACGCCTGGAGGATGTCGGCCGCCATGTCGGCGCCCATGAGGCGGCCGCCGAGCACCAGCACGTTGGCGTCGTTGTGCTCGCGGCTCATGCGCGCGGTGTAGAGGTCGGCGCACAGGGCTGCGCGCACGCCGGGCACCTTGTTGGCCGCGATGCACATGCCGATCCCGGTGCCGCACACCAGGAGGCCCCGCTCGACCTTGTGATCCGCGACCGACTCCGCGACGAGCGCGGCGTAGTCCGGGTAGTCGACCGACTCGGTGGAGTGGGTGCCGAGGTCAAGTACCTGGTAGTCGTGGTTTATCAGCCAGCCCTTGAGTGCTTCCTTGAGCCCGTATCCGGCATG
>DATFAJ010000527.1:0-2338 GCA_035254745.1 Candidatus Methylomirabilota bacterium
GAGCAGCCGGCGCGCGGCGGCCTCCGCGTCCTCCGCGCCGCGCCGCCGGCCGTAGAGGCAGCCGACCCGCACGTTGTCGAGGGCGGAGAGGGCGGCGAAGGGTCGCACGAGCTGGAACGTGCGCGCGATCCCGCGCGCACAGACCCGGTGCGGGGAGAGGCCCGCGATGTCGCGGCCCCGGAAGCGGATGTGCCCGCGGTCCGCGCGGAGCGCGCCCGCGATCAGGTTGAAGAGCGTGGTCTTGCCGGAGCCGTTCGGCCCCATGACGCCGAGCAGCTCGCCGGCCTCGAGGGTGAGGTCGACGCGGTTGACCGCGAGCACGCCGCCGAAGCCCTTCGTCAGCCGCTCGACCTCGAGAAGGGCCACGGCCGCTCGAGCGCCGCGGCTCAGCGCTTGGCGAACGGGGGCGCCGGGAACGCGAGCTTCGCGGTCGCCGCCTCCGTCGGCCACACGAGCTCCTGCTTGCCCGCCTGCCACTGCAGCAGCGCCTGCGCGACGATGCCGGTGCCGTCCGGCCGGAACTTCACGGGGCCGATCACGGTGTTCATGCTGGTCGCCGCGATGGCGTCGCGCACCTTCTCGCGATCGGGGAAGCCGGCGCGGGTGATCGCGGCGGCCAGGATCTCCACGCACGCGTAGGCCGGGCCGACCAGCGGATCGGCGGGCCGCCCGAACTTCTTCTGATGGGCGTCGTTCAGCTCCTTCACCCCGGCACCCTTCATGGCGTGGTGCCAGCCCGCGGCCAGGACCATGAAGTCGCCGTCCTTGCCGAGGTTCTGCGACCAGATCTGGGCGTCGGGGGCGCGGATGAAGAAGGAGAGCTTCGGGGTGAAGCCGAGCTCCTTCATCTGCTTGACGATGGTCATGCCGTCGGGCGGATTGGGCAGCGCCAGCAGCACGTCCGCGCTGGCCGCCTTGGCCTTCAGGATCAGGTCGGAGAAGTCCTTGGCCCCCGGCGCGTACTCGCCGCTCATCACCACCTGGTAGCCCGCGGTCTTGCCCGCCTCGGTCCAGGCCGCCGCCATCTCGCGGCCCCAGTCGGTCTTCTCCTGGAAGATCGCGACCGCCTTCGGCCGCTCCGCGGCCGGAATCAGCTCGAGCAGGCCCTGGGTGGCGTGGCCGATGTCGGGGGACTTCCAGAAGGGCGAGAAGAGATAGCGGAAGTTCTGCTGGTGGATCTTCTGCAGCGCGAAGGCCACCCCCAGGTACGGGATGCGGTTCTTCTCCGCCACCGAGGCCGCCGCGGCGTGGAGGTCGGAGCCGAAGCCGCCGAGATAGCCGATCACGCCCTGGGCGGCCAGGGTCTCCATGCGCGCGACGGTCTTGGTGGCGTCGGACTCGTCGTCGAGCAGGACCAGCTCCACCGGCATCTTCACGCCGCCCACCGGGATGCCGCCGCCCGCGTTCAGGCGCTCCACCGCGAACTCGTAGCCGGCGCGGATCTGGGCGCCGCCCGCGCCGTAGCGGCCGGTGAGCGGCACCACCGCGCCCATCTTGATCGACTGGGCCCAGGCGGGGGCCGGCGACACGCCGAGCAGGGCCAGAGCGAGCAGGGCCAGCATTCTCATCGGGAGTCTCCTCTCCAGATCTGGTTCGCGGTCTCGACCACCCGGCGGAGCTTGGCCTGCTGCTCGGCGGGGGTGATCCGGTTGCCTTCCATGGTGGAGGCGAAGCCGCACTGCGGGCTCAGGGCGAGCCGCTCGAACGGCACGAAGCGGGCGGCCTCCTCGACGCGGGCGCGCAGCTCCGCCACCGGCTCGAGCCTCGGGCTCTTGGTGGTCACGAGGCCGAGCACCACCGTGCGGTCGTCGGGCATCGCGCGCAGCGGCTCGAAGCCGCCCGAGCGCTGGTCGTCGTACTCGAGCAGGAAGCGCTCGAAGCGGGTCTTGGTGAACACGCGCGCGATGGGCTCGTAGCCGCCGCTCGCGTAGAACATCGACTGGTTGTTGCCCCGGCAGATGTGCAGGCCGAAGGTCACCCCGGGGTGCCGTCCGATGACCGAGTTGTCCATCTCGATGCAGACGTCGATCAGGCGGTCCGGGTCGCTGCCCCGCTTCCGGTAGCCCTCGCGGAGCTCCGGGTCCAGCAGGGCGGCGTACTGCGGGGCGTCGATCTGGATGTACGTGCAGCCGAGCCGCACCAGCTCGTCGACCTCGCACCGCGTGAGATCGACGATGTCGGCCAGGTAGGCGTCGCGCGTCGGATAGGCGCCGGTCGACTTCTCGGGGTCGTAGTAGGCGGCGGCCTGCTGGCTGCTGATCAGGGTGACCTTGACCGGCCGGGTCGCCCGCGCGCGGAGGTAGGCGAGCTCCTCGCCGCACATGCTCCGCCGCCAGCG
>DATFAJ010000528.1:0-3899 GCA_035254745.1 Candidatus Methylomirabilota bacterium
GCGCGTGGATCGCGCTGGGTTACGCGTCGAGCAGCGCCCTCACCCCGTTGCTCGCGCTGGCGAGCCATCTCGGCCGCTGGGGGCTCGCGGCGGCAGGCGCGGCGCTGGCCGCCTACATGCTGATCAAGCTCGTCCGGCGCCGGCTCTTCCTGCGAAGCCTCCGGGTGGCGCGCATCGAGCCGTCGGAGCTCAAGCGCCGGCTCGATGCCGCCGACCCGGACCTGATCGTGGTCGACACCCGCTCGGTCCTCGACGTGGGCGCCGCGCCGCACAAGATCCCCGGGGCCCTCTGGATTCCCGCGGAAGCGATCGCGACCCGCCGGGTGGAGATCCCGCTCGATCGGAAGGTCGTGCTCTACTGCTCCTGACCCAACGAGGCCACGAGCGCCCGGGTGGCGCTCCTGCTCAAGCGGAGCGGCGTTCGCTGGATCCACCCGCTCCACGGCGGCCTCGCCGGGTGGATCGACGCCGGGTTCCCGCTCGAGCCGCTGCGGCTCGCCGACGAGGCCGGCCGCGTCCCCTAGCCGGGCGCGGTTGCCGCGTCCGGTCGTGAAGGCTATCATTCCCGCCGATGAGGGCGAGAGCAGCGGCCGGGCGGCTCCTGACGATCGGGCTCGCGCTCCTGCCGGTCCTCCTGGCCTCCGCCCCGGCGCGGGCGGAGATCCTGCTGCCGCCGGGCTTCACCGCCCGGGTCTACGTCAGCGGTGACGGCTTCGGCGGCGACGGCCCCCGCGGCCGCGGCATCCCCTCGACGTCCACCCTCGCGGTGGACCGGACCGGCGCCCTCTACCTCGCGCGCACCGGCCGGCGCTACAGCGGCGGCGAGTTCGAGTACCTCACCGCGATCTACCGGATCCCGGTGGGCGGCGCACGGCTGACCCCGCCGACCGAGGGGCGCTTCTTCCACGGCCCACCGCTGGTCAACGCCCAGGTGAGCGCCGGCCGCGGAGGCCGCGACCTGTTCGTCACGACCTTCGATCGCGACCGCCGCGTCGGCGTGCTCTACCGGCTGACCGACGGACGCACCGCCTTCCTGGCCGGCGGCACCCCGTCCGAGCCCGCGCACCCGCCCCTGCTGATCCAGCCGGAAGGCGTGGCGACGAGCGCGGCGGGCGAGGTGTACGTCGCGGACCGCGATCGCGGCGTGGTGCTCCGCTTGGACGGCGACGGGCGCACGCTCGACAACGTGCGCATCCAGCGCCCGCGATCGCTCACGGTGGACGACACCGATCACCTGTGGATCGGCAGCGACGGCGCCGCGGAGGCGCCCTGGCAGGCGGGACCGGGCGCCATCTGGCGGGTGAGCCCGCGCGGCGAGCCTCGCCTCGTCCTCGAGGGCCCGGTGGCGCAGAGCCTCGCGGCGGGACCGGCCGGGCTGGTCTACGTGGCCGATCGTCAGGGCGCGGAGATCTTCGCGGTCTCGGCGGACGGCACCCGCACCGGGCTCGCGCGCTTCACCGACGGCGACGCACCGCGGGGCCTGACCTTCGTGCCCGCCACGCCGGAGACCCAGGCCGCCGGGCTGGCCGGCGACCTCCTGGTGGCGGTGATCCGCGCCGGCACCTTCCAGCTCAACGAGATCGTCCGCATCACCGGCCCCTTCGGCGACCTGCCCACCCGCGCCCTCGCCACCCCGGCCCGCTAGCGGAAGCGGCGCATCACGTCGCGGGCGAACAGCTCGATGCTCCGCCGCGCGCGGGGCTCCTCCATCACGCCGAAGTTGATCTGGAAGCTCGCGTGCACCTCGCCGAAGGTGTCGCGCACGTACTGGATCTGCCGGGCCGCCGCCTCGGGGTCCCCGATGATCGCGCGGGTCTCGGCGAGCACCCGCTCGTAGGTGATCTCCTCCAGCATCTGCTCGAGCCCGGAGTAGGCCTTGTACTGGCCCGACTGCCGGCCGGTCCACGCCCGCGCGGAGGCGCGGAAGTTGCGGAGGTACTGCTCCATGTAGGGCCGCGCCTCCTCGCGCGCCTCCCGCGCGGTGGGCGCCACGTAGAGGTGCAGCACCATCATCACCATGCCCGGGCCGCGGGTCGCCTCGTGGCCGTGCTCGCGGTAGGCGCGGCGGTAGAGCTGGAGCTTCTCGGCCAGCTCGTGATGCTCGCCCAGGTACGGCACCACCATCATGTGGTAGCCCTGCTGGCCCGCCCACACGAACGACTCGGGGCTCACCACCGCGGCCACCCAGATCGGCGGGTGCGGGCTCTGGGTCGGGCGCGGCAGCACCGTGACGTCGCGAAAGCGGTGAAAGCGGCCCTCGAACGTCACGCGCTCCTCCGTCCACAGCCGGCGCAGGGCCTCGATGCCTTCCTCGAAGCGGGGCCGGCTCTCGTCCATCGAAACCCCGAAGCCGTCGAACTCGTAGGGCATGAACGCCCGCGCCACCCCGACGTCGAGCCGCCCGCCGCAGAGCGCGTCGAGCATCGCGAGCTGCCCGGCCAGCTTGAGCGGGTGATTGAACGCGGGCAGGACCGCCCCGGTGACCAGACGCATGCGCGGCGCCCGCTGGGCGCACGCGGCCAGGAACACGCAGGGGTCGGGGCTGTAGCCGCCGTAGGACGTGAAGTGGTGCTCGACCATCTTCACGCTGTCGTAGCCGAGCGCGTCGGCGCGCTCCGCGAGGTCGAGCGCGTCCTCGAAGTACCGCCGGGCCGAGATCCGGTCGGGGCCGCCGTCGGGGAAGAAGCCGATCCCGAACTTCACGACGCCTCCGCCATCACCCGGCGGGCGATCGCGGTGTCGACGAGATCCTCGTAGGGCCGGCCGCGGCGAATGAAGGCCCCGTCGAGCAGGATGCGCTCGAGGTAGTCGTACCCATCCCGCCGCAGGAGCGGATCGCGGGCCCAGGTCCCCTGCCCCTGGTAGCGCGCCACCGCCCGCTCGAGCAGCGGCGGCTCCGTCTCCGGGAAGGCGGGCGCGATCACCCGCGCGATGTCGGCCGCCCCGTGCGCGGCGAGCCAGCGCTGCGTCCGGTAGGTCGCCCGGGTGAAGCGCTCGACCACCTCCGGCTCGCGCGCCAGGAAGGCGGGCGTGGTCATGTAGGAGGAGAACGGCACCGGGCCGGTCGCCTCGCCCATGGACGCGACCAGGTGCGCGCGGCCCTCGGTGAGGAGTCGCTCGATCACCGGCTGGGGCTGCTCCAGGAAGTCGCCGGTGCCGGCCAGGAAGGCCGCGACCGCCTCGGGCCCCGGCCGGTGCCGCTCGATCCTCACCCGGGCCGGATCGACCCCGTGGCGCCGGAGCACGGTCAGCATGCACTGCCAGGGAGTCGGCGCCTCGGCGAACGAGAGCACGGTGCGGCCGACGAGGTCCTTCCAGTCGAACGCGGGCCGCGGCTCGCGCGCGAGCAGGAAGAAGCCGTTGCGGCTGCACACCTCGGCGAAGTGGACCACGACCTGCCCGGTCCGCTCGGCCAGCTCGAAGCTCCGCATGAGCCCGCCCAGGCTGATCTCGATGTCGCCGCCCAGGAGCGCGTCGATCGTCGGCTTGCCGAAGACGGCGGCGGACACCGCGGTCACCGCGAGGCCCGCCTCCTCGAAGTGGCCGAGCGCGACGCCGGCGGCGAGCGGCGTGTAGAACGGGGTGTGGAACGGCATCAGCACGGTCAGGCGCCGGGTCACAGGTCCTCCTTCACGAAGCGGTCCACCAGGCGGCGGGCCCGCTCGGGTGCGGCCAGGGTGTGGGCGCGCTGGAACGAGCGCCCGCTCGAGCCGATGTAGAAGCGCTCGTACTGCTCGCCCCGGCTGCCGAGCGCGCTGCCCGCGAAGTCCCACGCCAGGCGAAAGATCCGGACCCGATCCCGCGCGGTGACGTCCCCGGCCCCGCGCAGGTAGCGGTCGACCAGCGGGCGCAGATCGGCGTCGTGCATCTGGGCGACCGGCGGGGCGGCGAGCAGGTTG
>DATFAJ010000529.1:0-2786 GCA_035254745.1 Candidatus Methylomirabilota bacterium
GCCGCGCTGACGATACCCTCGTACCGCTCGCCGATCGCCATTCCGAACCCCCGCCTGAACGATCGTTCGGTCACCCCTACGCTAGGAGGCCTCCGCCCCGAACGGAATCGGGCGGCTGCCTCATTTATCTAGTGCGATCGACCCACCTCCCCGTCACTTCATAGCTTCGGCCATCGCGCCGGGGGCGGATATGACGCCGGTCATAGAGATGGGCCGACGCGGGCACGATCCGGCGGGCCGAGCGGGTCTGTCAGCGCGGCGGCACGGCCGGGCGCCCCGGCGTGCCGATCGCGGCGGCCAGGTTGGCTCCGGCGCACGCCACCGCGATCCAGACGAGAATGCCCGAGAGCGGGATCCACCACGCCAGCGAAGACCAGCCGAGGCTCACCAGCACCTCCGCGCTCCTCAGGACGATCCCGACCGCGAGGCTCCCCAGCGCCACCTGCCGCAGCCGGGGCCAGCGCACGGCCCGCCCCTCGAGGACGGGGATGAGGCGGAAGACCATCGCGACCACCACGGACGTCAGGACACCCACCGTGACCAGGTGGCGGACCACGTCGGCGAGCACCCGGGTCTGGAGCCCGGCCCAGGCCATCCCCACCGTCACCGCCGAGCCGACGACGGCCCCGCCGCCCGATAGCATCGCCACCCGGAAGATCCGAGACTCCACCGGGCTCCGGGCCACCATCGGGAGCGCATCTCGCGCCCGGGTCAGCACGCCGCCGAGGAGCATCAGCCCGGCCCCGCCCGCGAGGATGACGAGCTCGCCGAGCCGGGCCAGGGCCGCCGCGCTCTCGGCGCTCCAGTCTCCCGTCTCACCCGATGCCGCGATGCCGATGCCCAGCGCGAGGAGCCACGGCAGCGCGCGGGCCGGCCGCATGGGCGCGCGCCAGCGCGCGAGGAACATGGGGCCGGCCCGCAAGAGCACGCCCAGGACCCAGCCGAGCACCCCGCCGAAGAGCCCCATCACGTGCACGACGCGGAGCCCTGCGGTTGTCGGCAGGGGAAGTCCCGAGGCGAGCGCGCCGGCGCGAAGCCAGACCTCGAGCGCGCATGCGCACCCGAGCCAGAGGCTGCTCGCGGTGAGATGCCACCGGAGGAAGGCGAGCGGCGGCGGATCGAGCATGCCCCACACCCACCCGCCGAAGAGCAGGAACGCGACGGTCTGGACCAGCGAGGCCAGCAGGATCGCGCCGCCGAGATCGCCCGCGGTGCCGACGATGCGCAGCGCCAGGCCGCCGGCCTGCAGGCCCAGGATCAGCAAGAGGAGCCGGCTCCGCTCCACCGGCCGGCCGGTGAAGCGAGGCAGGAGATGCTGGGCCACTCCCATGATCAGCGTCCCGAAGAACCCGAAGATCTGCAGGTGGGCGTGCAGGAGCAGCCATCCCGGCGGAACCGCCCGGGCTCCGAGGTACAGCCAGCCGAGCAGCCAGAGGCCGAGCGGAAGCCCTCCGACGAGGGTGACCGCGAACGCGAGAAGGGCGAAGGGCCGATAGGCGTGGGGGCAGGCGCGCGCCTCTGCCGCTCGCCGACCGATCAGGAGTCGCCGTCCAGCAGGCCCAGCAGGTACTGGCCGTAGCCGTTCTGCTTCATCGGCGCCGCGATGCGACGGATGTCGTCCGCGGTGATCCAGCCCATGCGCCAGGCGATCTCCTCCACGCACGCGACCATGAGGCCCTGCCGCTCCTCGATGGCCTGGATGAAGTTCGAGGCCTGCAGCAGCGAGTCGTAGGTGCCGGTGTCGAGCCACGCGATGCCGCGCCCGAGGCGCTCCACGTGCAGCTCCCCCCACTCGAGGTACGCCCGGTTGACGTCGGTGATCTCGAGCTCGCCCCGCGCGGAGGGCTTGAGGCCGGCCGCGATCTCGAGCACCCGGTTGTCGTAGAAGTAGAGGCCGGTGACCGCGAAGTTGGAGCGCGGCTGGGCCGGCTTCTCCTCGATCGCCCGCGCCCGCCCGTCGGGCCCGAAGGTCACCACCCCGTAGCGCGACGGATCGCGCACCCGGTAGGCGAAGACGGTGGCTCCGGTGGGGCGGGCCGCCGCCGCCTGCAGCGCGACCGGCAGGTTGTGGCCGTAGAAGACGTTGTCGCCCAGCGCCAGGGCCACCGCGTCGCGACCGACGAACTCGCGGCCGATGATGAAGGCCTGGGCCAGCCCCTCGGGCCGGGGCTGCTCCGCGTAGGAGAGCCGGAGCCCCAGGTCGCGCCCGTCCCCGAAGAGCCGGTGGAACGCGGGGGCGTCCTCGGGGGTCGTGATCAGGAGGATCTCGCGGATGCCCGCCAGCATGAGGGTGGACAGCGGGTGATACACCATCGGCTTGTTGTAGATCGGTACGAGCTGCTTGCTGATCCCCCGGGTCGCGGGGTAGAGCCGCGTCCCGGAGCCGCCCGCGAGGATGATCCCCTTCATCAGGTCATCCTAAGCGGCCCGGCAACCCTGCCGCCCCGGTTTTTTGCGGTGGCCCCTGCGGGCAGGACCGAACCCGTGGTACCCTCGGCCACCGACCGACCCTGCCCGGAGGTGAACGATGCGCGCTCTCGGAGCGATCCTGATCCTCGTCCTCGCGGCCCTGCTGGGAGCTGCTCCCGCCGTCGCGGTCCCGCCGGACGGCACCATGGCCATCGGCGTGCACGTGACGCTCGTCTCACGCTGGCTCGATCCCGGCGAGACGGAGGCGCTGATCACCCCGTTCATGGTGCTCTACGCCCTGCACGACGCGCTCGTGAAGCCCATGCCGGGCGGCCTCATGACGCCGAGCCTGGCCGAGTCCTGGACCGCGTCCAAGG
>DATFAJ010000530.1:0-7769 GCA_035254745.1 Candidatus Methylomirabilota bacterium
CGTGATGCGCACGCGGGCCACGTCGGCCGCGGTCAGGTGGCCCTTCTCGCGCAGGGCCAGTGCGGCGTCGGCCGAGCTGTTGATGCCCCAGCACACCGGGTAGGGCTTGAAGCCCTTGCGCAGGATGCGATAGCCGTCGTCGATGTGGCGCGCGATGGCGGCGGGATCGCTCTCGCCCGGCGCGCACGCCGCGTAGAGGCCGCCCCACGGCGCGTCGAGCACCTGGGCGGGGCCGGTCACGCCGCGGCGGGCGAGCAGGGCGGCGGTGAGGCCGATCTCGGCGGCGCGGCCGGGGTGCACGCGCTTGCTCATGGCGCCGTCGGCCATGAAGGCCCACGTGCCGCCGGTGAAGGAGCCGGCGAGCCCCAGGGTGTGCGCGCAGCCGGCCGCGTCGAGGCCGAGGGTGCGGGCGGCCGCGGCGGCGGCGCCCAGGCTGCCGTAGACGCCGGTGGTGTGCCAGCCGCGCAGGGTCATGACGTCGTAGCTGGCCGCGTCGCTGAGCCGCGAGGAGACCTCGTGGCCGGCCACGACGCCGAGCAGCACGTCGCGCCCCTCGCGCGCGGCCAGCTCGGCCGCGGCGAGCGCGGCCGGCACCTGGCAGGCGCCCGCGTGGCCGCCGCCGCCGATGTCGTCGAGCTCGCGCAGGTGGGCGTGCGCGCCGTTGAGCAGGGCGGCCACGCCGGGAGGCGCCCCGCCCGGCGTGCCCCACACCGTGCACGCCCCGTCGGGGCCGAGGTCGGCGCGGGCGGCCGCGAGCAGGCCCGCCTCCCGCGTGCGGCTGCCGTTGAGCGCGCAGCCGATCGCGTCGAGGATCACCCGGCGGCCCATCTGGCGGACGGAGTCGGGCAGCGCCTCCCAGCGGAGCGCGGCGACGCGGGCGGCCAGCGCCTGCGAGGCGGTGGGGGCGCTACTTGCCATCGGTCACCCAGACCTCGTCCCAGCGCTCGTGGGAGGAGCGGCTCAGGAAGATGCCGCGCACGCGCGGCCGCGCCACGTTGGTGTCGCCGTACTCGAGCAGGGGGACGGTGGGCAGCTCGCGCGCGATGATCTCCTGCGCGGCCTGGTAGGCGCGGGCCCGGTCGGCGCGGTTGGTGGCGGCGGCGCCCTGGTCGAACAGCTCGTCCACCTTCTTGTTGCAGTAGCGCTCCACGTTGGTGAACGGGGCCGGCACGATGTTGGCGCAGTCGTAGGCGCGGGTGACCCCGACGGCCGGATCGCCGTAGGTGGTGTAGTTGTGGATGAACAGGTCGAACTCGTACTGCTTGAACACCTTCTCGATCATCAGCGAGCGCTCCATCGGCGTCTGCTTGACGTTGATGCCGACGGCCCGGAGCTGCTGGGCCACGATCTCGGCCGCCTTGTTCACCGCCGAGTTGGCCGGGTCGTAGGCCAGGCGCAGCACCATGCGCTCCGGCCCCTTGTAGCCGGCCTCGTCGAGCAGGGCCTGGGCGCGGGCCGGGTCGTAGGCGTAGGTCATGATCTTGGGGTTGTGGGCCCAGGTCAGGTTCGACGGGATCGGGCTGATGGCGGGACGGCTCAGGCCGAAGTAGCCCTTCTCGGCGATGAAGGCGCGGTCGATGCCGTGGGCGATGGCCTGCCGCACCTTGAGGTCGCCGAGGGGCTTGCTGTCCTTGAGGTTGAAGAACAGCGTGATGACCTCGGGGAACAGCATGTAGTCCTTCACCACCACCCCGGGCAGGGCCTTCACGCGGGCGGCCTGCTCGCGGGGGAGGAAGAAGGAGTAGAGCACGTCGACCTCGCCCTTCTCGAAGGCCAGCACTCGAGAGGGCGGGTTCGGCATCACGCGCAGCACCACCCGGTCGAGGTAGGGCCGGCCGGCCTTCCAGTAGTCCGGGTTGCGCTCGAGCACGTAGTGGCTGCCCTTGACCACCTCGCCCAGGCGGAACGGCCCGGTGCCCACCGGATGCTGGTTGAACTCGGCGGTGGCGATGTCCTTGCCCTCGAGCAGGTGCTTCGGGAGGATCGGCCCGTTGTTGAGGTTGGTCATGAACAGGAACGGGGCGAACGGCTTCTTGAGGTGGACCACCGCGGTGTGCGCGTCGGGGGTGTCGATGGAGGCGATGACCGAGAACGCGACCCGGCCGGTCGGGTGGTACTTCGGCAGGATCTCGAGGTAGGAGAACTTCACGTCGGCGGAGGTGAACGGCTTGCCGTCGTGCCACTTCACGTTCTGGCGCAGCTTGAACGTGTAGGTGAGGCCGTCCTTCGAGATCTCCCACGACTCGGCCAGGTCCGGGTGGTTGCGGTACTCGAGATCGAGGTAGGTGAGCCCGTTGAACATCTTGCCCATCAGCGACCAGGCCTGGGTGTCGGTGGTGGTGCCGGGGTTCATGGTGGGCGGGTCGGCGCTGATGGCCTGCACCACGGTGCCGCCGCGCACCGGCGGCTCCTGGGCCATCGCGTGGGTGGGCCAGGACGCCAAGAGCCCGACCAGGGCGAGCGCGATGAGACGGATCATTTGATGCTCCCGATGATGGTGTCGATGGCGGCCTCGAGCTTGCGGGCGGACTCGGCCAGGCGCTGCTTGATGTCGGCCACCGTCTTCTCGTCGGCGGCCAGGCCCTGGGCGAAGAGATCGGCCTGGCGCAGCGACTCGGCCGGCGCGGGGCCGCCGCGGATGGTGCGCGCGGCGATGAAGCGCCCCGGGTCGAGGGCCTCGCGGATCTGGGCGGCGTCGAGGCCGGCCTTCCGGTCGTGGTAGAGCATGGCCGCCTCGTCGAGCAGGGCCGGGGTCACCGCGTCGGGGCCGAGCCCGCGCTCCTCGCAGAGGCGCACCAGGACGCCCACGATCTGGTGCGCGGTGCGCCACGGCAGGTCGCGCAGCTTGACCAGCGCGCCGGCCAGGTCGGTGCCGGTGGCCCAGTGGCGCCACGCCATCTCGCGCATGCGCTCGCGGCGGATCTCGAGCGCGGGCAGCAGCTCGCAGAACCAGTCGAGGTCGCGCGCGCAGTTGTCCATCACCCGCCAGAGCTGCTCGAGCGCGTAGGAGCGCTCGGTGATGGGCAGGCCGGTCGGGCCCTTGAGCGCGTGGTAGGAGGTGACCACGCAGCCGAGCGCCTCCGCGGAGGCGCCCTTCACCTCGGCGGGGCCGATCACGTTCTTCTTCTGCATCATGATCGACGAGGTGTTGCAGAAGCGGTCCGGGATGCCCACGAAGCCGAACTCCTGCGTGCTCCACAGGATGAGGTCGTCGGCCCACTTGGCCATGGTGTGGTAGAGCAGCGCCACCGCCATCGGCACGTCGAGGGAGTCGTCGCCGTTCAGCTCGAGGATCGCGTCGGCGCAGTTCTCGTGGAGGCCGTCGAAGCCCAGCAGCTCGGCGGTGCGCACGCGGTTGAGGCCGAAGTCCGAGCCGACCATGATCGCCGCGCCGGCCGGGCTCGTGTTGACTCGACGATAGACCCCCGCGTGGCGGTCGAAGTCGCGCGCCAGGTTCGCGGCCCACGAGAGGAAGAGGTGGGCCAGGGTCATGGGCTGGGCGTGCTGGCCGAAGCTGTAGCCGGGCAGGATGGTGTCGGTGTGCCGGCGCGCCAGGTCGAGGAGCAGCCGGCGCAGCCGGTTGATGCCTTCCAGGATGCGCAGCACGCCCTCGCGCTGGGCGGTGTTCATGCCGACCGACGAGAGGTCGCCCGAGCTGCGGCCGAGGTGCAGGCGGCCGCCCACGTCCTCGCCGAGCCGCCGGATCAGGTACTGCTCGCCCGAGTGCAGCCCGCCGCCCTCGCGGCTGCGCGTCTCCACCGCGCCGTCCTTCTCCATCTGGCGGAGCGCGGCAAGGATCGCGCGCCCGTGCTCCGGGCGCAGGAGGCCTTCCTCCACCAGCATCACCGCCTGCGCCTTGTCGAAGGCGTGGAGCGCGTGGAGGTAGCGGCGGGAGCGGCCCGCGGCCAGGTGCTGCAGATGCGGCAGCATCTCCTCCTTGAGGCGGATGCCCGGCGTGCGGAAGCCGCGGTACTCGGACGAGGTCTGCTTGAGCATGGCGAGATCCTTCCCGGCTAGGGCTTGCCCGCGAGCGCGCGCCGGAGCTGGTCGAGGTGGTTGTCGTCGTGCCAGGCGATGAGGCCCACGAAGTCCTTCACGGTCATGCGGCCGCGGGTGGGGTGCACGCCGCCGCGCTCCCAGTGCTCGGGCCGGAGGCCGTGCAGGAACTTCACCGTCTCGTCGCGTCGGATCCGGAAGGCCTGCAGGGCCTCGGCCGCGTCGTTTCTCTGGTATTGACGCTCGGTGGCCCAGCGGTCGGGGTCGGCGGGGATGAAGCGCGGCTCGTCCATCTCCATGATGGTCTGGAAGCGGGCCATGAAGGACTCCTCGGTGTCCCGCACGTGGCACAGCGTCTCCTTGGCCGACCAGCTCTTGTCGTCCGGGCGCTTGCTGAGCGCCGCGTCGGAGACGCCCTTGATGGCGGCCGCGAAGTCGTCCGCGGTGTGCGCCATGCGGGCCATCTGCTCTTCCAGACTTGCCATGAGGATCCCCCCGTCGGTGACCAGTTGGTGGAACAGGTGCGACTCCCGCGCGTAGAAGCCCTGGGTGTGGAAGGAGTCGCCCAGCCGCAGCAGAGTATAGTCCACGTGGTGCCCCACCTCGTGGAGCAACGTGCGGAGGAAGGTGCGGAAGGCCACCACGCGCTTCTGCCGCGCGGTGCGCATCCAGAGCGTGATCACCGGCGGCTCGGCGGCCCGGTGCGTGGTCTCGTAGAGCCCGTGCAGCTCGCCCCAGCCCGCGTGCGGGCGCGCGGCCAGGACCTTGACACGCGCCGGCGGCGCCCCCAGCGCGGCCGCGAGACCAAGGACGAGACGCTGGGCCGCCGACTCGGTGTGGGCGCGGTCGCCGCTCTCGAGCGCGCGGGCCAGCGCGGTGACCAAGGGCTGGAGCCGTGCCGCCTGCGGCAGCGGCACCGTCACGATGCCGTCGCTCTCGAGATAGATCGCCTGCTGTCGCCGCGTGAGCCGGTTGAAGTAGGCGAAGGGCATTCGCCCAAGGATGCTACCGCCGGGGGCGGGCCGGGGCAACCCGGCGAGGCCGCGCCGGGAGGCTCGTTGACGGAGCTTGGCCGCGCGTCCTAGGCTGGACCCGGCCGAGAGACCCTCGGAGCCCCTCTCCGCGGTCGGCCCCTCGGGGCGCGTGGTCGAGATGCTCATGGGAGCCGGCCGGGCTTAGGCCGGCCGGGGGCGCGGATATCGGGATGAGCTGGGACGAGGCGTTCGCGAGTCACTACGACGAATGGTCGGCTCACATGACCGCCGACGTCGCCTTCTATGTCGCGCTGGCCCGTCAGGCGGGTGGCCCACTGGTCGAGCTGGCAATCGGGAACGGACGGGTCGCCATCCCGGTCGCGCAGGCGACGGGCCAGCGCGTGATCGGCATCGACTCCTCGCCGGCGATGCTGGACCAGGCGCGCAGGCGAGCGGCCGAAGCCGGCGTGGAGCTCGAGCTACTCGAGGGCGACATGCGGGACCTCGCTCTCGCCGAGCCGGCGGCACTGATCTACTGCCCGTTTCGCGCGCTCCTGCATCTGCCGACCTGGACCGACCGGCGTCGAACCTTCGAGCGGGTGGCGGCGTCGCTCCGGCCTGCCGGGCGATTCGCCTGGAATGCCTTCGCGTTTGACCACCGGATCGCCGCGCGCCTCGACGGTGTGCATCAGGAAGCGCCTGCACCCCATACCATCCGGTATGCCGTGGGCGACAATCGGGTCGACATCATACTCGACAATGGCGCGAAGAGCTCCCTCTGGTGGGCCTCCAAGAACGAGTGGCTCGGGCTCCTCGACGTCGCCGGTCTCCAGCTGGAAGCGCTCTACGGCGGCTTCGCCGGGGAGCCGTTTGCTGACGATAGCCGGGAGTATGTGTTCGTCGCTCGCCGTCGAGAAGCCGTTGGGAGGGAGCTCATCCGGCCGCAGCGGGAAGGAGAGAGGTAAGCTCGAGGCCGTGTGCCCAGACACCACCGGTCAGCAATCCCTCGCGGAAGCCGCGGCGAGCTGCCTCGGTCGACGCCTTCTCTCCTGGCGCGCTGCCCCGGGAGGGTTCTCGCCAGCTCTGCGGCTCATCGTCAGGTGCGCCGACGGGACATCGGTGTTCGTGAAGGGGGCCACGGACGCCCGGACCGCGACGTGGTTGCGCACCGAGTATCAGATCTACTCGCAGGTGCGGGCGCCCTTCGTGCCCACCATGCGTGCCTGGCAAGACAACGGTGCGCTGCCCTTCATGGCGCTGGAAGATCTCAGCGATGCCGTCTGGCAGGCCCCCTGGACGCCGGAGCGCGTCACGCGGGTTCGCGAGACCTTGAAGCAGGTGGCTGCCACACTGCCGCCGGCGTGGCTCCCGACTCTCGAGGAGCGCCGGCCGAGCTTCTCGGGCTGGGCGCAGGTCGAGCAGGCGCCTGAGCCATTTCTATGCCTGGGCCTTTGCTCGGCCGGGTGGCTGGCCAGCTCGGTCGCGGCCCTCGTGGCGGCAGAGGCGGCCGTGCAACTGGGTGGCGACGAGCTGGTGCACGGCGATGTCCGGAGCGACAACCTCTGCTTCGTCGGCGACCGGGTCGTGCTCGTCGACTGGAACTGGGCCTCTCGCGGGAACGCGATCATCGATGTGGCGGGGTGGCTTCCGAGCCTCGGCGTGGAGGATGGTCCGTCGCCGGACACCATTCTGCCAGGGCAGCCGGCCTGCGCGGCCGCGATCAGCGGCTACTTTGCCGCCCGGGCCGGACTTCCGGTCGAGCAGGCGACAACCGAAATACGCGCCGTGCAGCGGGCCCAGCTCCAGGTCGCCATGGCGTGGGCGGTCAGAGCCCTCGGGCTTGCGAGCATCGCGTGACCCCACGCACCGGCCGCGGCCGACCAGGGCACGGAGCGGCGCCGTGACCGGCGCGGCTTGCGCCACGCGCTTCAGGTATCATCGTCGCCGTGTCGGTGGACTTCGCGCGCGCGCTCGACGTGCCGCTGCCGGGGCGGTGAGAGGCGCATGATCTCGGCGCGGGAGAGCCTGGCGCGTCTGCGCGCGGGCAACCGCCGCTTCGTGGCCGAGGTGCAGAGCCGCGCCACCCGCGCGACCGAGGCCCGCCGGCTCGAGGTGGCGGCCGGCCAGGAGCCGTTCGCCATCGTCCTGGGCTGCTCCGACTCCCGGGTGCCGGCGGAGATCGTCTTCGACCAGGGGCTGGGCGACCTGTTCGTGATCCGCGTGGCCGGCAACATCGTGGCCGCCTCACAGGTCGGCAGCGTGGAGTTCGCGGCGGCGCGGTACGGCACGCGACTGGTGGTGGTGCTCGGCCACTCGCAGTGCGGCGCGGTGCTGGCCACGCTGGAGGAGCTGCAGCAGCCGCGGACCAACCAATCCCCGAACCTGCGCTCGATCGTGGACCGCGTCCGTCCCGCGGTGGAGGGGCTGCTGGCCACCGAGCTGCGGCACGACCCGGTCGCGCTCCTGCACCAGTCCGTGCGGGCCAACATCCGCGCCTCCGCCGATCACCTGCGCCACGGCTCGGCGGTGCTGGAGCGGCTGATCGCGCGCGACGGCCTGCTGGTGGTGGGCGCGGAGTACTCGCTCGAGACGGGCACCGTGTGCTTCTTCGACGGGGTGCCGGAGGAGGAGAGCGCGTGAAGAGGGACCGGGCATCGGAGCGCGCGGTGAAGACATTCTCATTCCACTGGGGCGGCGGGGTCGTGGAAGAGGAAGCCCAGATCGAGACGCCGTACCACCGGCCGACCATCCAGCTGTTGAAGTTCACGGAAGGCAAGGCCAAGGGCGCGTATGAGATCC
>DATFAJ010000531.1:0-2623 GCA_035254745.1 Candidatus Methylomirabilota bacterium
ACCTGGATGGCGTCCCCGCACACCCGGCGCGCGGCCTCGCTCACATAGGCCTTGCAGACGGAGGCGGCGACGGCGGCGTCCTCCGACCCCGCCGTGAGGGACCACGCCGCGTAGTAGACGGCGGAGTGCGAGTTCTCGACCTCGACCAGCATCTCCGCGCAGCGGTGGCGGATGGCCTGGAACGAGCCGATGGGCTGGCCGAACTGCTCGCGCACCTTGGCGTAGTCCACGCTCATGTCGAGGCAGCGGCGGGCGGCGCCGAGCATTTCTGCCGAGGCCAGGACGGCGGCGCGGCGGAGGAGCGCCTCGAGGAGCGGCCCGGCGGCGCCGGGCTGGCCGACGACGGCGTCCGCCTTCACGTTGGCGCCGTCCAGTGTCATCTCGGACCAGCGGTTCCCGAGGTCGATGCCGACCATGGGCCGGAGCGACACCCCCGGGGCGCTCGGGGCGACAAGGAACAGCGAGAGGCCCTCGGGCGCGCGCGCGGGGACGAGCACGGCATCGGCCACGTGCGCCCAGGGCACGAAGCGCTTGATCCCGGCGAGGCGCCAGCCGGCACCGGCCCGCGTGGCGGTCGCCGCGGTGGCGGCGGGATCCCAGTCGAGCCCGTCCTCCAGCAGGGCCGCGCTCGCCCGGGCCTGGCCCGACGCGATCGCGGGCAGCCACTTCTCCTTCTGGGCCGGGCTGCCGCCCAGCATCAGCCCGAGGCCGCCCAGCACCACCGAGGCGAAGTAGGGGCCGGGATACGCGGCGCGGCCCATCTCCTCCAGCACCAGCGCCAGCTCGACGAAGCCGAGGCCGGCGCCGCCCTGCTCCTCGGGGAAGGGCAGGCCGAGCCAGCCGAGCTTGGCCATCTCGCTCCACAGGGTCTCGTCGTAGCCTCGCGCGTCGTCCATCAGGGCGCGCACGCGGGCGGGGGTGCACTGCTCGTCCAGCGCCGCGCGGACGGAGTTGCGCAGCAGAACCTGATCTTCGCTGAACGAGAAGTTCATCGGGCGCCTCCGACGCGGTCGGCCCGCGCTTCCTTGGGCAGCCCCAGGATGCGCTCGCCGATGACGTTCTTCTGGATCTCCGAGGAGCCGGCGTAGATGGTGCCCGCGCGCGACCACAGGAAGGCGTAGGCCCAGGTGCCGTGATCGCCGATCGCGGTGTCGACTTCCAGGCGATACTCCGCCGGCACTCCGTCGGTGAGCTGGCCGTAGGGGCCGAGGATCTCCTCGGCCAGCTCCATGAAGCGCTTCTCGAACTCGGAGTACGAGAGCTTGGTGATCGAGCCGCCCGCGCCGGGATGCTCGCCCCGCTCCAGCATGGTCAGCGTGCGCAGCGCGCCGTAGCGCTCGACCTCGAGGTCGGCCCAGACGCGCCCGAGCTTCTGCCGCGTCACCGGGTCGTCCACGATGGGCCGGCCGTTGCGCTTCAGCCGGCGCGCGGCGTCGACGAGCTGGCGGTACTGCGAGGCGTAGGTGGTGACGCGGGCCAGCGCGCGGCCGCCGCGCTCGTAGCCGAGCGTGGTCTGGGCGATGCCCCAGCCCTCCCCGGGCCGCCCGATCATGTTCTCCTTCTCGACCCGCGCGCCGGTCATGAACACCTCGCAGAACTCCGAGGAGCCCGTGATCTGCTTGAGCGGGCGCACGTCCACCCCGGGCTGGCGCATGTTCATCAGGAAGCAGGTGATGCCCTTGTGCTTGGGCACCGCAGGGTCGGTCCGGGCGAGGAGGAGGCCCCAGTCCGCGTTGGCCCCGCCGCTGGTCCAGATCTTCTGGCCGTCGACGACGAAGTGGTCGCCCTTGTCCACCGCGGCGGTGCGCAGCGCGGCGAGGTCGGAGCCCGCGTTGGGCTCGGAGTAGAGCTGGCACCACATCTCCTCGGCGGTGAGGATCTTGCGGAGGTAGCGTCGCTTCTGCGCGTCGGTGCCGTGGACCACGATGGTCGGCCCCGCGATGCCGAGGCCCAGGCCGTTCGTCGGGGCGGGGGCACCGGCACGCGCCATCTCGTCGGCCACGATGGCCTGCTCCATCGGGCGCGCGCCCTGGCCGCCGTACTCCTTGGGCCAGCCCATGCCGAGGTAGCCCGCCTCGTAGAGGCGGCGATGCCAGGCCCGCCGCTCGTCCAGATTCTTGATGTGGCGCGGCATGTTGTGCTCGAGCCAGGTACGCACCTGCTTGCGGAAGGCGACGTCCTCGGCGGTGTAGTTCAGATCCATTGGCGGGGGGCCTCCTCGCGTCGGCCAGTGTATGAGGTAGCCCCGGTTCTAGCACGGGCCGCGAGGGACGGTCAACCGGAGCCGGCGCGCCGTGCTACCTTCGCGGGCGAGCGGCCGATGGCGATCGATCGCAGGGGATGGCTCATGGGAGCGGGCGCCGTCACGATCCTGGCCGCCGGGGGCGTGGTCTGGCGCGCGCACGAGCAGGGCGTGCTCTCGGCCGGGACCGGCCCGGCCTACGAGCCGTGGACCACGTGGCGGCGCGACGCGGCGGAGGGGCCGCTCGCGCTGGTGCGGGCCGCCATCCTCGCGGCCAACCCCCACAACACGCAGCCGTGGCTCTTCCAGGTGAGCGCCGCGCGGGTGACCCTGCTGGCCGACACCGCCCGCAACCTGGGCAGCTTCGATCCCTACCTGCGG
>DATFAJ010000532.1:0-4724 GCA_035254745.1 Candidatus Methylomirabilota bacterium
ATGATCAGGCAGATGCCGGTGCCGATCTTGAGGCGCTTGGTCACGGCGGCCGCCGCCATCAGCGACACGAACGGATCGAAGGTGTGCGAGTACTCCTTGGGGAGCTGGCCGCCGCCCGGGAACGGGGTGCGGCGGCTGGCCGGAATGTGGGTGTGCTCCGGCACGAACAGCGACTCGAAGCCGCGCTCCTCAGCGGCGCGGGCCAGCTCGTCGGCACGGATCGCGTAGTCGGTGGCGAACATGCAGATTCCGATGTGCATGACTGTCTCCTTTCGAATCAGACCGGCATCACGCCGTGCTTCTTCCAGGGCCGCTCGACCTTCTTGGTGCGGGCCATCTCGAGCGCGCGGATGATCACCGGTCGCGTCTCGCGGGGGTCGATGACGTCGTCGATGAGCGCGCCACCCGCCGCGATGTACGGGTTGATGAGACGGCGGAACTCCTCCACCCGCCGCGCCCGCTCCTCGTCCGGGCTGGCCGCGGCGGCGATCTCCTTCCGGAAGATGATGTTGGTGCCTCCCTCCGGCCCCATCACCGAGATCTCGGCGGTGGGCCAGGCCACGATGAGGTCCGGCTCGTAGGCGCGCCCGCACATCACGAAGTAGCCCGCCCCGTAGGCCTTGCGCACCACCACCGTGACCTTGGGCACGGTGGCCTCGCTCACCGCGTAGAGCATCTTGGCCCCGTGGCGGATGATGCCCTGCCGCTCCACCTTCGAGCCCACCAGGAAGCCGGGCACGTCCTGGAGGAACACCAGCGGGATGTTGAAAGCGTCGCACAGCATGATGAAGCGCGCCGCCTTGTCCGCCGCGTCCACGTCGAGGGCTCCGCCCAGGACCATGGGCTGGTTGGCCACGATGCCAACCGGGCGGCCGCCCAGGCGGGCGAGCGCGGTGATCAGGTTGCGGGCCCAGCCCGGCTTGATCTCGAAGAAGCGGCCGTGGTCGACCAGGTGCCCGATCACCTTCTTCATGTCGTAGGCGCGGCGCGCGCTGTCCGGCACGAGGCTCACCAGCTCCTCGTCCATCCGATCGGCGGGGTCGTCGCAGGGCCGCACCGGAGCCGGCTCCAGATTCGACGACGGAAAGAACGAGAGGTACTCCTTCACCGCCGCGATGCACGCGCGGTCGTCCGCCACCTCGAGATCCGCCACCCCCGAGATCTCGGTGTGCACCTTGGAGCCGCCCAGCTCCTCGGGCGTGATGTCCTCCCCCACCACCGCCTTCACCAGCGGCGGGCCCCCGAGGGCCATGTGGCTCGTGCCCTTCACCATCGGGACGAAGTCGGCCAGCGCCGGAATGTAGGCGGTGCCGGCCGCACCCGGCCCCATCATGGCCGCCACCATCGGGACCACCCCGGACATGATCGACTCCTCCCGGAACAGCAAGCCCGACCCGGCGAAGGTGGAGCCGATCGCCTCCTGGATGCGGGCGCCGGCCGAGTCGATGAGCCAGATCATCGGCATGCGCTTGCCGAGCGCGATCTCGCGGGCGCGGTTGCACTTCACCTCCGCGGTGCGCCCCATCGAGCCCGCCATCACCGTGAAGTCGTAGGCGATCACCGCGGCGGGCCGGCCGTCGACCCGGCCGAAGCCGGTGACGACCCCGTCGGCGGGAGTCTCCCGCCCCTTCATGGACGGGACGATGTTGGCGTGGGTGGCCAGCACCCCGATCTCCTGGAACGACTCCGCGTCGAAGAGCAGGTCCAGGCGCTCGCGGACGGTCAGCTTGCCCTCGGCGTGCTGCTTGGCGATCGCCTCGGCGCCGCCCATCGCCCGGGCGCGCTCCCGCCGCGCCCGGAGATCGTCCGCCAGCTCTTTCATGCTCATGGGCATCCCCGCCGGGGCTCAGCCCTTCACGACCGCGACGCGATAGGTGTTGATCCCGGTGTCGGGCGGCGAGCCGCTGATCAGCGTGATCATGGTGGCGGCTTCGCTCCGGTGGTGGGTCGCGTGGTTGACCACGTGCTGCAGCAGCGGCCCCAGGGCGACCCGGAACTCCTGGCCCGAGGTGTTCTTGTAGACGACCGGCCGGGCGAGGTCGGCCTCCCCGAGCCCGTCCACGAATGCCCGTTGCTCGGCTTCGAGCGTGTCCCAGCGCGTGCGGAGATCGGCCACGGTGGGAAAGTCGGCGTCGCCCAGGAGCCGGCCCGGCGACGATCCCTTCCAGCGGGTGAGCCAGACGTGGTCGGCCCCGTAGATGTGGGCGAACATCGCCTTGAGCGTGGGGAAGCTCCAGTGCGGGCCCATGTCCCGGGTGACCGCGTCGCCCAGCCCGGCGGCCACGTCGAAGAGCCGCCGGTTCGCCCAGCGGTGATAGTCGTAGTGCTCACGGATCAGCGCGACCGCCATGTCGTGTCTCCTCGTCGGGACCGCGGGTCAGTCGATCACCGCGACGGTGTCTCCCTCCTGCACCGTCTGGCCCTCGGCGACCTTGATCTCACGCACCTTGCCCGCGCGCGGGGCCTCCACCGGGATCTCCATCTTCATGGACTCGAGCACGATGACCGGATCCCCGGCCGCCACCGCGTCGCCCGGCTTGGTGGTGAGCTGAAAGACCACGCCGGTGATGTGGGCCTTGACGTCCTCAGACATTGAGCGCTCCTTGTCGGTTCCGCGGAGGGATTTGAGGCGGGGGCATTCTCTCACATCCGGCCGGGGGCCGGAGGACCGGCTAGTACGGCAGGCTCTCCCGTCCCATCAGCTCGCGGGCCACCACCATCTTCATCACCTCGGCGGCGCCGTCGCCGATCTCGAGCCCGATGACGTCGCGCATCCGCTGCTCGAACGGCAGCTCGTCGGTGTAGCCGTAGTGGCCGTGGAGCAGCAGGCACTGGTGGATGGTGTCGACCGCCAGGCGCGGCCCCCACCACTTGGTCATCGCCGACTCCTTGGTGTGGGGCCGGCCCCGGTCGGCGAGCCACAGGGCCCGGTAGCAAAGCCAGCGGCAGGCCTCCAGATGCGTGGCCGCCTCCGCGATCGGGAACGAGACGCCCTGGAACCGGACGATCGCGTGGCCGAACGCCTTCCGCTCCTTCACGTAGGCGATGGTCTCCTCGACCGACTGCTGGGCCACTCCCAGGCAGGCGAGCGCGATGCCGATGCGGTTGTAGTCGAAGCCCTGCATGACCTGGTAGAACCCGGTGCCCTCCTCGCCCAGGCGATGCGACGCCGGTACCCGGACGTGGTCGAAGGCGAGCACCGCGCGCGCGATGGCGCGCGTGCCCATGTCCCGCAGCGGGCTGCGCGAGACGCCGGGCAGGTCGAGCGGCACCAGGAACGCGCTGACCCCGCGGGCCCGCCCGGCCGGATCGGTGCGCGCGAAGACGATCGCGGCGTGGGCCGCCATGCCGAGGCTGATGCCGGACTTCTCCCCGGTGAGCACGTAGTGGTCGCCGTCCCGCTCGGCCCGGCACGCCAGGCTGGCCGCGTCCGAGCCCGCGCCGGGCTCGGTGAGGGCGAGCGCCACCACCGCCTCGCCGCGGGCGGTGGGCGGCAGCCAGCGCGTCCGGATCTCCTCGGTCGCGCTCCGGCCCAGGATCTCGCCGGCGAGGCCGGCGAGCTGGATGCCGTAGGTGCAGCTGAAGTCGCCGCGGCCGATCTCCTCCATCGCGATGCCGAAGGTGACGAAGTCGGACTCCTGGCCGCCGTAGGCCGCGGGCACGCGCAGGCCGAGCAGGCCGAGCTCGCCCATCCGGCGCCACGCCTCGGCGGGAAACTCCCCGCTCCGGTCCCATCGGGCCGAGCGCGGGGCCAGGTCCCGCCGGGCGAACTGGCGGAGGATGCGGACGAGCTCTTCCTGCTCGGGCGAGAATGCCAGGTCCATGACGTCTCCTAGAACGAGGGCTTGCGCTTCTCGGCGAAGGCCCGCAATCCCTCGGCGGCGTCGGCCGAGCGCATGTGCTCGGCCACCAGCCGGCGCTCGAGCTCGAGCCCGTCCGGCAGCGCGCAGTCGAAGGCGCGGTTGACCAGCGTCTTCACGGTCCGGTTGGCCGAGGCGCTGCCCGCCGCGAGGGAGACCGCCATCTCCTCGACCGCGGCGCCGACCGTGCCCGCAGGCACCACGCGGTTGACGAGCCCCCACGCGAGCGCCTCGGTGGCGCCCAGCCACCCGCCGAGCAGCATCAGCTCCTTCGCGCGGCGGGCGCCGATGAGCCGGGGCAGGCGCTGGCTCCCCCCACCTCCCGCGACCAGCCCGAAGTTGGCGTGCTGGTCCCCGAGGCGCGCGGCCTCGTCGGCCACGACCAGGTCCGCCACCAGCACGAGCTCGAGCCCGCCGGCGAGCGCGAGCCCGTGCACGCCCGCGACGACCGGGACCGGCAGCGCCTCGATCCGGTCGAAGACGCGGTGCCAGAGGCCCATGAAGGCGCTCCAGCGCACCGGATCGGGCGAGAGCTCCCTCACCGCGCGCAGGTCCGCGCCGGCGCAGAACGTCCGCCCCGCCGCGGTGAGGGTGACCACCCTTACCCCGCGGTCGCCCTCCACCAGGTCGCACGCGCGGTCGAGGTCCTCGAGCAGCTCCGGGCTGATCGCGTTCAGCCGGTCGGGCCGGTTCAGCATGACGCGCGCGATACCGCCGCCGGTCGCGCAGGTGATCGTCTGGAAGTCCATGGGTCGCCCCCGCCTCACATCATGGTATAGCCGCCGCTCACCGACACCGTCTGCCCGGTGATGAAGGCGGCCGCGTCGGAGGCGAGAAAGACCACCGTCGGGGCCACGTCCTCCG
>DATFAJ010000533.1:0-6514 GCA_035254745.1 Candidatus Methylomirabilota bacterium
ATGGCGGTCTTGGTCGGCGTACCCGTGATGGCCTTGGTGAACATGTCGATCACGATCCAGCGGTTGATCACTTCGCCGTGCTGGCGATTGGCTGGTGCCGGCCACGACGTGAGCTTGCCGGTCTCCAGCACCTTCTGGAACGGCTTGACGCGCGGCTCGATGTCCCACTCGGGCACCTTGTCGAAGGCGTGCAGGTAGGGGGCGAAGTACATGTCGCCCGAGGCGATCCACGGGCGGTACTGCTTCGGGTCCATCATCCAGCGCAGGAAATCCTTGGCCGCCTGCGGGTCCTTGCTGTAGGCGAACACGCCGTGCGTCACGGGCACCAGCGCGTGGTAACGCTGGCCGGTGGGCCCCTTGGGATTGAGCCCGTGCTCGATCACCTTGCCCATCTCCGGCAGGTCGCGCTTGGCGGACACCATGATGCTGTAGGCATTGTTGGTGCACGAGATCTGGCTGGTCAGGAACGCCTTGTTATTGTGCGGGTCCAGCCACCCGATGCAGTCTTCGATGCACGCTTCCTTGTAGAGCCGCTTCACGTACTCCACCGCCTTCGCGGTCTCGCTGCTATCCAGCGCGACCTTCTTGCCGTCCTTGTCCATGACCGTCACCCCGTAGGACCACAGCAGGGGATAGAGCCAGGAGTAGTTGTCGGCGAAGCCGTGCCCCATGGACATGCCGAACGGATGGCCCTTGGCCTTGAGCTTGATGCCGGCCTCCAGGAACTCGTCCCAGGTGTCGGGGAAGCTCTTGATCCCGGCCTCGTCGAACCAGTCCTTCCGGTAGTTCATCAGCTGGCCGATGTTCCCGTTGGGGATGGACTTCCACTTGCCCTTGTCGATCGACAGGCGCTTGATCTCATCGTACCAGCCGCCCTGCTGCTTGCCCACCTCCTCCGCGATGTCGGACACGTCCACCAGGGCGTCGCGATAGAGCCACTCCTGCTGCACCCAGGCCAGGTCGGCGCCGGTCTTGTTCTCGACCATGGAGACCAACTGGGGGACCGCGCTGCCGCCCGCGGCCTGGATCTGGTACTCGATCTTGATGCCGGTGGCCTTCTCGTAGGCCGGCGCCATCACGTTCTGGAAGTGCACGTCGAAGTTCTTCACGTAGGAGCTTTCGCGCGCGAACGTGATGGATACCGGCTTGGCCTGGGCGTTGCGGGAGATCCATGGGCCCGTGGCGACACCCGCGGCCCCGGCGGCGGCAAGCTTCAGGAAGCTACGACGGGTGGCCCTCGACGGTGGGAGCTGTGCCATGAGATTCCCCCTTTGGAGTGACTTGGATGGCTCAGATCGTGCCCCGGGGACAGGGGCATCGTCAAGGGCCGCCTGAGGGGTGGGGTTACCCCTTCAGCTTCTTCGTCCAGGCCACCAGCTCGGCGAGCAGCTTCCGGATCAGGTCGCGCGACGTCTCGTCGGTCAGCTCGCCGCGCTCGTTGAAGCGCTGCGCCGCGTTGGCGATCAGCACCTCTGGCTGGTTGACGGGATACATGTTGAGGAACACGAAGCACTGGCGCAGGTGGTACTGGGCCCGCGCGCTCCCGAGGATGCCCACCGAGGCGCCCATGACCGCGACCGGCTTGCCCTGCCACGCGCTGTCCCCGTACGGCCGCGAGGCCCAGTCGATCGCGTTCTTGAGCACCCCGGGTATCGAGTAGTTGTACTCGGGGGTGGCGAACAGGATCGCGTCGGCGGCCCGAACGCGCGCCTTCAGCTCGACCACCCGGGCGGGCGGCTGCTTGTCGAGATCCTGGTTGTAGACCGGGATGCCCTCCAGCTCGAAGACGTCGAGCGACGCGCCGGGGGGCAGGAGCGCCTGCGCCGCGACGAGCGCGGAGCGGTTGAAGGACGCCTTGCGGAGGCTTCCGGGGATGCCGAGGATCTTGAGGTCGGGCACGGCGTCGTCTCCTGGCCGGTGAGCGCTAGAAGCTCGTGAAGACGCCCTTGCCGGTGGTCTGGGTGTCGAACCGCTTGTAGGCAAGGGCCGCCTGGCCGAGGCTGAAGTGCTCGGTGAGCAGCCGCACGAGCGGGATCCTCCGGTCGGCCACGAACCGCGCGCACTCCCACTGGCCCATGGCGCTGAAGGTCCACGAGGCCACGAGGGTGAGCTGCTTGCGGATCAGGTCGCTGCTGATGTCGAAGGTGGTGGCGCCGCCCTCGCCCACGAAGCACATGCGGCCCCACGTGGCGGCGCTCTTCACCGCGGCGACCCGCGGCTCGGGTAGCCCGGTGCAGTCCATGGTCGCCTCGGCGCCTTCTCCATGCGTCAGGTCCCGGATCGCCTTCACCGGGTCGGTCTCGCGCGAGTTCACCACCGCGTCGGCGCCGAGCTCGCGGGCCAGGGCCAGACGCTCACCCGCGATGTCCACCGCGATCACCCGCGCGCCCATCGCGGCGCCCAGCATGGTGGCGGAGAGGCCGACCGGGCCCTGGCCGAACACGGCCAGGGTGTCGCGGCCCGAGACGTCCAGGCGCTTGAGCGCCCCGTAGGCGGTGCCGGTGCCGCAGGAGACGGCGGCGCCCTCCTCGAAGGTGAGCTCGTCGGGCAGCGGCACGTTGGTGCGGGCGGGCACCTTCATGTAGCGGGCGTGGGCCCCGTCGCCGGTGACGCCGAACACGGTGATGCCGCTCGGGCAGAGCTGCGACCAGCCGACCCGGCAGTGCTTGCAGCGGCCGCAGCCGGCGTAGTGGTGGTTCATCACGCGCTGGCCGACCCGGGCCTCGGTCTCGCTCACCCCGGGCCCGACCGCCGCGATGATCCCGCAGGGCTCGTGGCCGGCGATGACCTGCTTGCCGCTGCCGCCGAGGCCGAGGGACGCCGCCTCGTTGCCGGCCGCGCGGTAGAACTTCAGGTCGCTCCCGCACATGCCGGAGGCCTTGATCTCGAGCACCACCTCGCCCGGGCCGGGCGTGGGGTCGGGGAACTCCCGGATCTCGAGCTGGCGGTTCCCGGTGAACACGATGCCGCGCATGGACGCCTCCGCGACTGCCGTTGTCGTTCGAACCCGGTGTAGTGTAAAAGATGTGATGGCCCTGGGCCAGACGCACGCATCGCTCACCATCACGGGAGGCGCTCGATGTCCCGGCTCGCTCTGACCCTCGCGCTGACGGCGGCGCTCGCCGCCGTGGCGTGCGGCCCGCCGCGGGTCGAGCCCCGCACCACCATCGTCGGCGGGCCGCGCCTGCTGTTCGAGGACGACCTGCGCGTTCCTCGCAACTGGCCGGCGGCCACCGGCTCCATCTGCAAGGCCTCCTACGGCGACGGCGGCTACATCGTGGAGAACATCGCGCCCGCCGCCCCCTGCCTGATCGCGCCGGTGCAGCCCGAGGTCTTTCCGGCCGCGGTGCGCATCGAGGTCTCGGCCCGCCAGCGCAAGGGCACGCGCGAGGGCGCCTTCGGGCTGATGTTCGCGAGCCGCGGCTCGAGCGAGGGGCGCACCTTCGCCACCCTCGGGCTCACCGCCAACGGGACCTACCGGGTGGCGAGCTGGACCGGCAAGTGGGCCTACCCGGTGCCGCCCACCGCCACCCGGAGCGTCAAGACCGAGTACGGCGCGCTGAACACGCTGGCGGTCGAGCTGCGGGAGAAGAGCATCGTGGCCTACGTCAACGGCCGGCCGGTGGCGACCGCGGAGCTGCCGACGGAGGCCTCCGGCACGCTCGCGCTCTACGTGGACCAGCGAGGCATGGAGGTGGTGTTCAGCAACCTCCGCGTGGTGGAGCTCGCGCCCCTGCGCTGACCCGCGTCAGGCGCCGGCGCGCTTGAGCGCCAGCTCGATGTGGTCGGGTGAGGGCTTGCGGGTGCCCGCGTCGATCTCCCGCATGATCTCCACCACCGCCACCGAGACCGGCGTCGGCACCCCCAGCTCGCGCCCCTTGTCCACCACCCGCCCGTTCATGAAGTCGATCTCGCTCCGGCGGCCCTTGATCACGTCCTGGGCCATCGAGGCGCGCCAGTTGCGGCCCGACCCTTCCTTGGGCTTGAGCCCGGCGTCGAGCTCGGCGTAGACGTCGGGGCGGCCGGCCTGGGCCCACTGCTCGGCCTCGCGGCCGTTGAACTTCGGGATGCGGTAGCCCTGCTTGAGGCCCACCGCGGCGGACTCCTGCGCGATGCGGATGGTGATCTCGCGGCCGCGCGCCTGCGCCGCGATCTCCATGCTGCCGAGCCCGGTCATGGCCTGCACCGGGTTGCCCATGCAGTTGGCGCAGAGCTTGGACCAGCGCTCGCCCCACAGGTTGTCGGTGGGCCGCGCGCCGTCGATCACGCTCATGATGTCGGCCAGCTCGGTGACCCGCTCGGTGATCCGCCCGTCGTGCTCGCCGGCCCGGAAGACGTCGTGGCCGGCGCCCTGCCCCTTCTCCATGCCGCGCTCGACTTGCCCGGGCTTCCAGAGGGCCACCCCGATCTTGGACATGATGAGCCCGACCGAGCGCTCCGCGCCCGCGATCCCGGCCACGATCGGATCGTTCCAGCAGTTCTGGGCCGACACCACGTAGCCCTCCGGCTTGAGGTGCGGCAGCGCCATCCAGGTGGCCCAGGCGGTGTCGTAGGCCTTCATCGCGATGAAGGCGATGTCGAAGTCGGCGCCCAGGCGCTGCAGCTCGTGCACGTGCAGGGCGGTGGGCTTGGCCTCGAAGGGATCGTGCGGTCCGGTCACCGCGATGCCCCGGCTCCGGATCATCTCGACCTGCTCGGGCCACGGATCCACGAGCACCACGTCGTGCCCGGCCCGCGCGAGGAACGAGCCCAGGTAACTGCCGATCGCGCCCGCGCCGATGAAGAGCATTCGCTTGGCCATCTGGAAGGTCCTCCCAGCCGGGGATCTTAGCGCCGCGACCGGCCGTTGCCAAGCCGGGGGCGTTGGGGCAAGATGCGGAGCATTTCACTCTCCCGGAGGAGGCCCGCATGTCGAGACGCCGCGCGTGGGGAATCGGATTGGGGTTGCTGGTCGTGCTGCTCGTATCCGTGGCCGTCGCGGCGCCGCCGAAGGACGCGATGGTGATCGGGCTGCTCGCCGAGCCGGTCACCATGGACCCGCCCCAGATCACCGACCTGAACTCGACCCGGGTGATCAAGCGCATGTTCGAGGGCCTCACCGCCCAGGAGCTCGGCACCTACAAGATCGTCCCGGGCCTGGCCCAGTCGTGGGACATCTCCAAGGACGGGCTGACCTACACCTTCCACCTGCGCCCCAACGTGAAGTTCCACGACGGGACCCCGCTCACCGCGGAGGCGGTCAAGTTCTGCTTCGACCGCCAGATGAACGAGCAGGGGCCGTTCTACGCGACCGGCACCTATCCCTACGTGAAGGGCTTTCTCGGCAACGTGTCCGGGGTGGAGGTCGTGAACCCGACCACGGTGCAGATCCGGCTCAAGGCCCCGCTGACGCCGTTCCTCCAATACCTCGCGCACCACTCGCTCTACATCTACAGCCCCGAGGCGCTCAAGAAGTGGGGCAAGGACGTGGTGAAGCACCCGGTGGGCACCGGGCCCTTCAAGCTCGAGACCTGGGAGCCGGGGGTGCGGGTGGTGCTCTCGCGCAACGACCAGTACTGGGGCGGCGCGCCCAAGATCCGCCAGGCGATCTACGTGCCGATCATCGAGGCGCAGGCGCGGCTCTCCGCGATCAAGACCGGCGAGATCGACCTCACCATGGACGTGCCGCCCGACAGCCTCGCCGATCTCCGGAAAGACCCGGACGTGGTGGTGGCCGAGACCAACTCCTCCGCGGTCTGGTACGTGGCGCTCAACACGCGGCATCCGGCGCTGAAGGACCGGCGGGTTCGCCAGGCCCTCAACTACGCGGTGCACAAGGACGCGATCATCCGCGACATCCTGAAGGGCACCGCGATCGTGGCCACCACCCCGCTCTCGCCGGTGTACGGCTCCTACCACGAGGACAAGACCCAGCGGTATCCCTACGATCCGGAGAAGGCCAAGGCGCTCCTCAAGGAGGCCGGCTTCGCCAACGGGTTCGACGTGACGTTCTACGTGCCCGAGTCCGGCTCCGGCATGCAGTCGCCGGTCGAGATGGGCACCGTGATCCAGGCCAACCTGGCCGCGGTGGGCGTGCGCGCGAAGATCCAGACCATGGAGTGGGGCGCCTATCTCAAGAAGTATCTCGACGCGCCGGACATGGCGGAGATGTCCTGGAATCCGTCCATCGGCGATGCGGACCACGTGACGTACATGCTGCTGTCGTCCGACCGCTTCCCGCCCGCCTTCAACGCGGGCTTCTACCAGAACGCGCGGGTGGACGAGCTCCTGCGCAAGGGGCGCACCACGGTGGGCGACGCCGAGCGCGTGGCCATTTACAAGGAAGCGCAGCGCATCATCGCCGACGAAGCGCCGTGGATCTTCATCGACCATGGGCGCCAGATCATCATCCATCGCAAGCGCGTGCAGGGCTTCAAGCTCCACCCGAACTTCGACCTCGTGCTGTCGCAGGTGTGGCTGCAGTAGGGGGCGGCGGGCTTCCCGCCTACGCCCTCCGCCGTCTCCTGCTCGCGGT
>DATFAJ010000534.1:0-4233 GCA_035254745.1 Candidatus Methylomirabilota bacterium
ACCAGCCGCACCTCGACGTCGTCGGCCGGCGCGACGCAGATCCGCTCGCGGAGCGACACGTCGTGGGCCCGGTGACGCCGCTCGACCATGTGCGCCTCGAACACCATCTCGCCGTCCCCGGGCGCCACGGCCCACGACACCCGCCGGTCAAGGTCACGAAGGAACAGGCGGAACCCGGGGCCGTCGAGCGTGCTGTCGGCGTGCCACCGCGTGAGCGCCACCGCGCCCCAGCTGCTGCCCCCGCCGCGATTCGAGACGAGCGCCCGGTAGCGACCGTTCGACAGCACGTGGGCCTGCGGAAAGCCCGCGTCGGGGCGTGCCGGCCACGCCTCCAGGGACGCCCGCGGGGCCGGCGCCGGGCGAGAGGGCGCGAGCCCGAAGCGCGTCCGCGTCCCGGGCGCCGTGACGGCGGGGCGCTCGAAGAGCAGGGCCTCCGCGGTGCGGACGATGGGGTCGGCGTGAAAGCGGCGCACCATCGGCTCGCCGTGCACCCGGTTGTTGATCGCGGTCAGGAGCATCCCCTGGTGGTGCGCCATGAACGAGCGGACGATCGCGTGGGTCGTCCCCGCATCGAGGCGGGATGCGGTGAAGTCCACCGCCTCGTACAAGCCGTAGCGCCCCATGAGGCCGAGCCCGTCCAGACGGTCGAGATTGGCCATCACCGCCGGCAGCGCGAACGGCAGCGCGAGCAGGGACGCATAGGGCGTGACGACGACGTCGTCCTCGAGGCCCCGCTTGAAGCCGAGGTCGGGGACGCCGAAGGCACGGTACTGGTAGTTGCGCTGCGCGTCGAAGCGATAGTACCCCGACTCCGACATCCCCCACGGCACGCCGCGCCGGACGCCATACGCGATCTGGATCTCGACGGCGGCCGCGCACGCTCGGCCGATCAGGCTGTCCGGCGACTCCCGCAGGAGCAGCCTCGGCATCAGGTACTCGAACATCGTGCCACTCCAGGACAGGAGCGTGGTGGCGCCGTCCACGCGGAAGAGCGGGCGGCCGAGCTGGAGCCAGTGCTCCTCCGGGACGTCGCCCTTCGCGATGGCGAGGAAGCTGGCCAGCCGCGCCTCGGAGGCGAGGAGGTCGTAGTGGTGCGCATCGCGGCGATCCGCGGTCACATCGTGGCCGATGTAGAAGAGGCGTCGGCCCTCGTCGTAGAGGAAGGCGAAGTCCATCGCCTCGAAGAGCGCCCCGGCGTGCCCGGCGAGCGCGTCGAGGGTGGCGAGGATGCTGCGCGCGGTGCTCCCGGCCCGCGCGATCGCCTCCTGGAGGCGCTGCGCCGAGGCGCGCGCCTCGGCCAGGCCGGGCACGTCCTCGGACACGGCGTCGAGCTGCTTCTCGAGCCGCGACAGCCCGGCGCTCGCGGTCTCGCAGGCCGAGGGCAGCTCGCCCAGCGTGGGATCGACGGGCAGGCATCGGTCGAAGGCGGCCCATGCCTCCGCGAGCTCCCCGCCGACGTCTCCGGCTACGACGAGGGCGGGCCTCGCGCCCGGAGCCTCCCATGGGAGACAGAGCTCGATGTCGCGCCACATGGCCTCGAGGTGCTGGGGCACCTCGGCGGACCAGACCCGGAGCTCGCCGAGCAGGTCGGGATCGAGCCCCGCGTCATCCGCCGCGATCACCGCGAGGAGGGCCTGGTCGAGCTGGGTGGCATCCCGCTCGAGGAGGCGCGCGATGCTGGGTCCCCACGCGGATCGCTGCCCCTTCCCCGTGATCGCCGCCTCACGCATCGTCTCGACGCACGTGCGGAGCGTGGCGAACCGGGCGACATCCTGCCGGCGGACGCGGCGGTCGATGACGTCGAGCAGAACGTCCAGCGTGTCGAGCAGCCCGTCCCAGCGGGCGGGCCCGACGACGGGCGTCCGGGCGAGCTCAGGGCACGCTTGCTTCACGGTCAGCAGGCACGCGGCCAAGTTCCCGCTGTCCACCGTGGAGACGTACCGGGGTAACAGAGGCGCGAGATCACGCGTGTCGTACCAGTTGTAGAAGTGGCCGCGGTAACGGGCCATCCGGTCGAGCGTCTCGAACGTGTTCCGCAGACGCAGCACGACCGACAGCAGGCCGGCGTGGCCCAGATCGTGGGCGGACAGCGTGGCCAGCTGCAGCATGCCGATGTTGGTCGGCGAGGTTCGCCGCGCGACCTCCCCCCGCGGCTCCTCCTGGAAGTGATCGGGCGGGAGCCACTGGTCGTCCGGGCCCACGAACCGGTCGAAGAAGAGCCAGGTGCGGCGCGCCAGCAGACGGAGGCGCCGGGCATCGCCATCCGTCAACGGCGGCGTGCGCCGGTGCCGTGGTCGGCTGATGGCGGCCGCGATCTCGGGCGCGGCGAGCCAGAGGACCGCGAGCGGCAGCGCAGCCAGGAGCGCGGCCGGCCGGCAGGTCGCGAGCAGCCCCAGCACGCCGATCGCCACCACCGGAGCCGTGAACATCTCACGCCAGAACGGTCGACGGGACTCGGTGCCCACCAGCGCGCGCGCCACCCGCGCCGCGGACGTCCACTCCAGGAGGTGGCGGCGACGACGCAGACGGACGAGCGTCCGGAGGATCGCATCCACGAGGACGACGGCGCGGTGTGGCAAGAAGACCACGTGCAGGAGCCAGAGCGTCGACGCGGGCCTGAGTCGGAGCGTCACACCCCGGAGCGCCGGAGGCAGGGCCGAGACCCGGTTCGCCGAGAGCAGGCCTCCCATCGCCTCGGTGAGGAGGGGAGCCGCGGGCACCAGCACCGCGATGCCGGTCCACACGGCGGCCACCCCGGGAAACGCGAGCCAGGCGAGAAGCAGGAAGCCGAGCAGTGTCGGGGGAAGCAGCGTGCGTCGAAGGTTGTCGATGATCTTCCAGCGCGAGATCAGCGACAGCCGGTTCGGCGCGCGGCCGCCGTCTGCGAGGGGCACCCGGCGGCCGAGCCAGGGAAGCAGCTGCCAGTCTCCCCGGGCCCAGCGGTGGAGACGCCGCCAGTAGCTGCGGTAGTCGGCAGGATAGCTCTCGAAGAGGACGACGTCCGTCACCAGCGCCGCTCTCCCGTGGATCCCCTCGAACAGATCGTGGCTCAGCACCGCGTTCTCGGGGACCCGCCCGTGCAGGCTCTCCTCGAACGCCACCGGATCGTAGATCCCCTTGCCGACGTAGATGCCCTCCCCGAAGAGGTCCTGGTACACGTCGGACGTCGCCCGGGCGTAGAGGTCGAGGCCCGGATCTCCCCCGAAGAGCTCGGCGAACGAGGAGGCGGCCGAGCCGAAGGGCGTCACCTCGATGCGCGGCTGGAGGATCGTGTAGCCGGCCATCACGCGACCCGTCCCCGGCTCGAGCTCCGCCCGGTTGAGCGGGTGCGCGAGGGTCGCGACGAGGCGGCGAGCCGCGCCGCGGGGGAGCTCGGTGTCCGCGTCGAGCGTGATCACGAACCGCGTCGAGCGCAGGAAGTCCGGATCTCCCACGTGACCGGCAAAGCTGGTCTCCGGATCCCCGGCGAGCAGGCGGTTGAACTCGGCGAGCTTCCCGCGCTTGCGCTCCCAGCCCATCCAGCAGCCCTCGCCCGCGTTCCACCGCCGCCGGCGATGTAGCAGGTGGAACGGGCCGCGGTCCCCGTGCCCGTATCTCGCATTGAGCCCTCGAATGCCGTCCTCGAGCCGCCGCACCAGATCGACGTCGCCCGGCATCGATTCCTCGGGAGCGTCGGCCGGGCAGACCAGCAGCGCGAGTTGGAGGTTGGCGTCGGCGTTCGCGAGCCAGTGGATCTCGAGGCGCGCCAGCAGCGGCGACACCTCGTCTTCCGGAGCGAGGAGGACGGACACGACCACCATGGTCCGGCCGTCGACCGGGAGACCCTCGTGGAAGTCCATCTTGGGCAGGACGCGCACCGGGAGGACCTGCGTCACGAGGCGATTCACGAGGCTCACCGCGACGGTCACGGCCGGCACGAGGGCCAGCGCCACCCCCACGATGACGACGGACGGTGCGGTCCCCGCGGCGACGAGCGCCACCACCAGCGCGACGAGGTGGAGCAAGGCGACCCCGGCGATGGCGCCGAGGTACGAGGGAGTCGGATGACGCAGGAGGAATCGCCGCCAGCGCGTGCCCGGTCCGGGCCGATAGCCCACCGTCCGGCCGAGGGCCTCGAAGCCGTCGTCGACGAGGTGGAACCCGACGTGGCCGCGCCGCCCGCCCGCGCCGTCGCGGGCGCGCCGGACGGCCTCGCGGGCCACCCCTTCCTCCGACCCCGTGCTGCGCGCCGCC
>DATFAJ010000535.1:0-2244 GCA_035254745.1 Candidatus Methylomirabilota bacterium
GGACCTCGGCGCGGACTCCCTCGATACCGTCGAGCTCGTGATGGCCTTCGAGGAGGAGTTCGACCTCGAGATCCCCGACGAGGATGCCGAGAAGATCGCCACCGTCGGGGACGCCATCAGCTACATCAAAGAGAACTCGTAGGCGCGGCGGGGCGGGATGAGAACGGTGGAGAGGCGTCGCGTCGTCGTCACCGGGGTGGGGGCGGTCACTCCCGTGGGCAACACGGCCGAGGAGTTCTGGGCCGCGCTGATCCAGGGGAAGTCGGGGATCGGTCCGATCACGCGCTTCGACGCCTCACCGCTGCCCACCAGGATCGCGGGCGAGCTGAAGGGGTTCGATCCGCTCCGCTACATCGACAAGAAGGACGATCGCAAGCTCGACCCGTTCCTGAAGTACGCCATCGCCTGCGCCGCGATGGCGGTGGAGGACGCGGGGCTGAACGTCGAGCGGGTCGACCGCACCCGCTTCGGGGTGCTGGTGGGCTCCGGCATCGGCGGCATCACCACGCTGCTCGAGACCCACAAGACCCTGCTCGAGAAGGGGCCGGACCGCGTGTCGCCGTTCTTCATCCCGATGCTGATCGTGAACATGGCCTCGGGGCTGATCTCGATGCGCTTCGGGGCCAAGGGGCCGAACTCGTCGGTGGTCACCGCGTGCGCCACCGGCAACCACGCGATCGGCGACGCGATGAAGATCATCCAGCGCGACGACGCCGACATCATGATCGCGGGCGGAGCGGAGGCGATCATCCTGCCGCTCACCTTCGCGGGCTTCTGCCAGATGAAGGCGATGTCGACCAGAAACGATGATCCGGGCCGCGCGAGTCGACCCTTCGACGCGACCCGCGACGGCTTCGTCTGCGGCGAGGGCGGCGGGCTCCTGGTGCTGGAGTCGCTCGAGCACGCGCTCGGCCGTGACGCGCGGATCTACGCGGAGGTGGTGGGCTACGGCATGACCGGCGACGCCCACCACATGACCGCGCCGGACCCGGAGGCGGACGGGGCGGCGCGGGCGATGGCGCTGGCGATGAAGGACGCGGGGGTCGAGCCGTCGGCGGTGGGCTACATCAACGCCCACGGGACCTCGACGCCCTACAACGACAAGTCGGAGACGATGGCGATCAAGCGGGTGTTCGGCGACCACGCGCGCAAGCTCGCGGTCTCCTCCACCAAGTCCATGACCGGGCACCTGCTCGGCGCGGCGGGCGGGATCGAGGCGATCGCGACCGCGTTCGCCATCCACCACGGGATCCTGCCCCCGACGATCAACTACGAGACGCCCGATCCGGACTGCGATCTGGACTACGTCCCGAACCAGGCGCGCAAGCAGGACGTGGAGGTCGCGCTGAGTAACGCGTTCGGCTTCGGCGGCACGAACGCCACCATCGTCCTCCGGAAGTATCGCGCCTAGTTGACGGCCGCGGCCGACCCGCGGGCGACGCTGGGCGGCCGTCTCGGTCACGCCTTCCGGGATCCGGGCCTCCTGCAGGAAGCGCTCACCCACCGCTCCTTCACCAACGAGAACCCGGGCAGCCGGGACAACGAGCGCCTCGCCCTCCTGGGCGACGCGGTGCTGTCCCTGGTGGTGGCCGAGCGCCTGCTCGCGGCCGCGCCGGAGGAGTCGGTGGGCGTGCTCACCCCGCGGCGCGCCGCCCTGGTGTCGGGGGAGAACCTGGCCCGCTGGGCGGCGGCGGTGGATCTCGGCGTGCACCTGCGGCTCGGGCGGGGCGAGGAGCAGATGGGCGGGCGCGCCAAGGAGTCGGTGCTCGCCACCGCGCTCGAGGCGGTGCTCGGCGTGATCTACCTCGACGGCGGGCTCGAGGCATGCCGCCCCGCGATCGCGCGGCTGGCCGTGTGGTAACCTTCATCCATGCGTCTGTGGCCGTTTCAATCGGCGGCGCCCGCGGTCGACGACCTTCACCGGACGCCGATCGATCGCTTCGCGGTGGTCGAGGATCTGCTGCGGCGGAACGTGGAGGACGTCTTCCGCGTCGAGCGGCACGAGATCCGCGGGGCCACGTTCGCCTGGGGCGGGACCCTCCGGGTGGAGCCGGCGCGGGCCCTCGCCTTGATCGAGGCGCGCTTCAAGCCCTTCGGCTTCACCCCGTTCCTCGGCCGGCAGGGAGACCTGGTCTGGATCCGCGCGGTGCCGCTGGCCGACGTGAGCGAGGGGACCCGGTCGGGCGCCAACCTGCTCCTGTTCGTCCTGACCGTGCTCTCGACCCTGGCCGCGGGCTGCCTGGT
>DATFAJ010000536.1:0-3060 GCA_035254745.1 Candidatus Methylomirabilota bacterium
ATTTCCGCTGGGCCGGGCTCGCGCTGCGGGGTGACCTCGGCGAGTCCATCCGCACCCGCGAGTCGGTGGTGTGGACGGTGGCCCGCAAGCTGCCGATCACGATGGAGCTGGCCGGCCTGTCGCTGCTGGTGGCGCTCGGCATCGCGATCCCGGCCGGGGTCTTCTCCGCGGTCCGGCGCAACAGCGTGTGGGACTTCCTCGTCAACGCGGTGTCGCTGTGCGGGCTCTCGGTGCCGAGCTTCTGGCTCGGGCTCATGCTGATCCTGCTCCTGTCGGTGCGCCTGCACTGGCTCCCCGCCTCCGGCTTCGTGCCGCCGTGGGAGGATCTGGGCGCGAACCTCCGGCGCATGCTGATGCCCGCCTTCGTGCTGGGCGCGGGGCTCGCCGCGGTGCTGATGCGGCAGACCCGCAACAGCATGATCGAGATCCTGAGCGCGGACTACATCCGCACCGCGTGGAGCAAGGGGCTGGCCGGGCGCGCGGTCATCTTCCGCCACGCCTTCCGCAACGGGTTGATCCCGGTGGTCACGATCCTCGGCCTGCAGACCGGCGCCCTGATGGGGGGCGCGGTGGTCACCGAACAGATCTTCGTGGTGCCCGGCTTCGGGCGCCTGATCGTGGAGTCGGTGTTCACTCGCGACTACCCGCTCGTGCAGGGAGTGGTGCTGATCACCGCCAGCACCTACGTGCTGGTCAACCTGCTGGTCGACGTCTCCTACTCCCTGCTCAACCCGCGCATCCGCATCGGAGGGGCGACGGGTGGCGGCTGAGCGGCGCGGGCGGCTCTGGCGGCGGCTGTGGCGCCGGCCCCCCGCGGTGGTGGGCGCGGTGGTGGTGCTCTTCTTCGTGGCGCTGGCGCTCGGGGCGCCGTGGATCGCGCCCGCCGACCCGCAGCGCTCCGACTACGGGAAGATCCGCAAGCCGCCGACCGTGGCGAACCCGTTCGGCACCGACGACCTCGGCCGGGACAACTTCTCCCGCGTGGTCTGGGGGACGCGAATCTCGATGCAGGCAGGCGTGTTCTCGATCCTGCTCGCGATCGCCATCGGGGTACCCGCCGGCCTCGTGGCCGGCTACCGCAGCGGCGGCGTCACCGACCAGCTCATCATGCGGCTGACCGACGCCTGGCTGGCGTTCCCGTTCCTGATCCTCGCCATCGGGCTCGTCACCATCATGGGCGCCTCGCTCACCAACGCCACGGTGGCGATCGGCCTCGCGGCCACGCCCACCTACATCCGGCTCACCCGGGGGCTCGTGCTCGGGACCCGCGAGGAGGAGTACGTGCAGGCGGCGCAGGCCCTCGGCGCGGGCGGGCTGCGGACGATCCTCCGCCACATCCTGCCCAACATCGTGAGCGCCCTGCTCGTGCAGGCCACCGTGTCGATCCCGGGCGCCATCATCGCCGAGGCCATCCTGTCCTTCCTGGGCCTGGGCGTACAGCCCCCGACGCCGAGCTGGGGCACCATGCTCAACACCGCCCAGCAGTTCCTCGAGACCGCGCCGTGGATGGCCTGGTGGCCGGGCCTCGCGATCTTCTCGCTGACGCTGTCGTTCAACCTGGCCGGCGACGGCCTCCGCGACCTGCTGGACCCGAGAGACTACTAGCCCTCTCTCCCTCTCCTCTCTGGGGACAGGGCAGGATGAGGGGGCACGGCTACCGAGGATACATCGCAGCGACGAGGCGCCCGCCACCCGCCCCGGTGAATCCGCTAGCGTGCCGGCGACAGGAGGGCGGCCAGGTCGCCCAGATCCTTCAGCGTGTCGATCCGATCCACGACCTCCACCACGGCGCGGACGCGAGCTGAGCCCAGCCCGCCAGACGCGAGGGCGATGAACTTGTCCACGATCTCCTCGGCCGGCACCGGGTCCTCGAAGTCCCCGCGCACCACGCTGGTCACCCCGCTGAGCGCGCGCCCGTCCCGGAGCGCGACCTCGACCCGCGCGGTGGGGGCGTCGGCCCGACGCGGCGACATCTCCGGGTCCACCCGCACCTCCACCCGGGCCGCGAGGGCCCGGATGCGCGGGTCGCCCAGCGCCGGCTCCGCGAAGGCCGAGACGTCCGCGCGCCCGAGCACCAGCGCGGCGGCCACCGCGTACGGGATCGAGAACTTGGCGCCCAGCATCGAGGCCGGCGCGGTGCCGGCCATCCGCGGGCCGAACGGGATCGTGGTGACGACCACGCGCTCGACCTCGTCGGCCCGCACCTCCCCGGCGCGCGCCAGTGCGAGCAAGGCGTCCAGCGCGAAGTGGTTGTAGCGGCAGCAGGCGTAGAGCTTGAAGTAGTTCTGCTGGATGCGCAGCGGCCCGCCCAGGCCGTCGAGCGCGCGCTCGGGCTCGAAGCGGTCAGCCAGTATCGTCCCGTACACGTCGCTCGGCGCGTCGGGCAGCCCGGTGAACCCGGCGCGGTGGAGATCGACCGCGAGGATGCCCTCGAGGCCCGAGCGCCCCGGATACGCGTTGCGGATCGTCACGCCCTCGAGCGCGGTGGTCCAGGTGTTGGCCGGGCTCATGCTCGCGGAGAGGTTGATCACCGAGCGGATGCCGGTCGCGTCGAGCCCGGCCAGCCTCGCCACCGCCACCGCGGTGCCGATGGTGCCCCACGTGCCGTGGGAGTGGACGTTCGGCCTCGGCGTGGTCGCGCTCCCGAGACGGGAGCAGACTTCGTAACCGGCGACGATGCTCTCGAGCAGCCGCCGCCCGTGCGCCCCGGTGTCCTCCGCCACCGCCAGCGCGGCCGGAACCACATGGATCGCGGGGTGACCGCCGCCGAGCCGGCTGCCCTCGTCCACCTCGAGGGCGACGCCCGCGGTGGCGTTGGCGAACGTGGCCAGCAGCGGGTCCACCCGGCCGCCGTGCCCGACGAGCGTCGCGCCCGCGCGCGAGCGGCGCTCGTGCATGGCCGCGGCGAGCCGCCGGTTCTCCGGCTGCGCGCTGCCGGCGACCATCGCGCCGATCGTGTCGAGGAGCACCAGGCGCGTCGCCTGGACCGCGTCGTCCGGCAGGCGATCCAGGCTCACCGCCTCGACGAACTCCGAGAGCCGGTCGAGATAGTCCATGCGG
>DATFAJ010000537.1:0-16045 GCA_035254745.1 Candidatus Methylomirabilota bacterium
GAGCAGCCGCTGGGTGTGGCGGCGCTGGTGGCCCTCGCGGAGCGCGTAGCCCAGCGCGACGCCGGCGACGAGCGGAAGGGGTTCCGCGACCAGGAGTGGCCAGTCCCAGCCGGACCCGCCCGAGACCAGGCCGAAGACGACCGCGGCGGCGCCGCCGATCAGGGTCGGCGTCCAGAAGCGGGCGCCGCGCGACGGGTTCCTCCAGCGGACGTCCCATCGGCAGGCGTCGGCGCCGCGGGCCGCGCACGTGGTCTCGACGATCCGGGCGCGCGGCAACCCCCAGTTGGTCGGGAAGCGCTCGAACTGCACCTTCAGCCACGTGCAGCTCCAGACCGGGATGATCTGTCCGGGCAGGGGCGTCCACCGGTAGCGCGCCCGGCGCCGGCCCACCTCGAGGGTGTCGAGCCGGTAGAAGTCGCGGGCCTGCTGATCGTAGATCGTGGCCACCCGCTCGTAGGCCGCGCGCGGACTGCCGATCCCCATCGAGTAGGTCCCGAGGTACGAGCGCTCCTCGCGGGGCTTCCAGTCCATGAAGGATTCGCCGTAGCGCCGCGCCCAGCGCTCCTCGTCGGGCTCGCGCATCAGCGTCTGGCAGACCTTGACCATCTCCCCGGCCACCGAGACGGGAATCCAGTTGTGGTCGGCCATGAGGTAGTCGCGGGACCGCCCTGCGACGCGGCAGATCGTCGCGACCCCCTCGGGGCCGACCTCCTTCTCCACGAAGGGGATCAGCGCCTTCGTGAAGATGCAGTTGACCTCTCCCGGCATGCCGGCTCCGCTCAGCTCCGCTTGTGCACGAACGTCGACGTGATCTTCACCGGGTTGGCGAGGCTGTCGGCCACCGGGGACTTGCGATCGATCGTTTCCTTGCACCGCCGCACCTGCTCCTCGGAAGCCGGGCTCTGGATGGTCACCGTGTAGCGGATGTCGGTGAAGCCGTTGCGCACCGACTTGTCGTGCCCGAGCAGCCCCCGGAAATCGATGTCGCCCTCGACGTCCACGCTCAAGGCCTCGATGGGCACGTTGAAGAGCGCGGCGTTGGCCGCGATCCCGGAGGTGATGCAGCCCGCGAGGGCGGCGAGCAGGGTCTCCGCCGCGGTCGCCGCCGCGTCCACGCCGCCCAGGCCGGCCGGCCCGTCCATCGCCACGAAGAAGCGCCGGGTCGGGGGCGTCGCCGCCTTGCCGAGGACCTCCTGGGCTCCGATCTCGACCAGGGCCTTGACGCCGCGCTGCCAGGTGCAGCGCAGCTTGGCCGTCCGCTTCCCGAGGGCGGGATTCTCGCGGACCTTCCGATCCAGCTCCTTCATGCCATCCACGTCGACGTCGTTCAGTCCGAGTGCCATGGGTCTCTCCTTCTAGGGAGTGGTGGTCGTTTCGGGTCGGGAATCGGCGAGCGTGCGGTCGACGATCTGCCACGGCGGGATGAAGACGACCGCGCGGGGACCCTGGCCGTGCTCCTCCCAGAAGATCTGCGTGCCGTGGGACTCCACGTGGCCTTCGCGGTCCGGCTGTCGCGCCCGCATGGCGACGGCCTCCTCACAGCAGCGCGGCGATGAGCCGCGCCGCGCGGTCGGTGCCGTCGAGAGGCACCTCCACGGAGTGAACCGGCTTGCCCAGATGCTCGAGCATCGCGGCGCCGAGGGCCTCCGGGCTCGTGCGGTCGTAGTCGAGGCGGACCCCGGCGCCGAGACGGTCGAGGCGCCGGGCCACGTGCAGCTGCTGCTCGAAGTGGTTGCGGAGCGGGAAGTAGAGGAACGGGGTGCGCAGAGCCGCCAGCTCCATGGTGGTGGTGAGCCCACCCTGGACGATCGCGAGATCGGCGGCCGCGTGATGCTCGAAGAGGTCCGGCACGTAGTCGCGCACCTCGACGCGGGGCCCCCAGGCCGGCTCCATCTCGGTCAATCGCGGGCCTCCGACCAGGACCAGGCGCGTCTCCGGGACCTGGGAGGCGATCAGGGTGAAGGCCTCCGCGCACTTGCGGAGGAGGCTCCGCCCGACTCGCGTCCCTCCGACGGAGGCCAGGATCACGCGCTCGTCGGCCCGGTAGCCGAGCTTCGCCCGCAGGGCGGCGCGGTCGCGCAGGGCGCGGGGATCGAAGTGGAAGGTGTAACCGGAGAAGCGGAAGTGCTCCCGCGCCCACTGCCGCATGTTCGGGAGATCGGGGCCGAACTCGCGATCGAGCACGTCCTCCTCGTCGCCGACCAGGATCGACAGGTCGCGCACGTCGGGATGGAGGCGCAGGTGGTCGATGTTCTCCGCGTTCTTCTCCCAGCAGCGGATGAACTCGGTGGAGGTCCGGTCCTCCCGCATCGGCAGCAGGCCGATGAAGTCGGTGAGAAACGCGTAGGGCGCCCGCTTGAGGTCGGGATTCTCGTGGAGGAAGTAGTCGAGGTCCCACCCCTCGTCGCCGATCCACAGGTCGTAGCGCTCGCGCTCGACCACGTCGGCGAGGGTCATGAAGTTGGCGGTCATGATCTCGTCCATGTCCCAGAGCGCGTTGAACGCGTGGAGCTCGTGATCGGCGGCCCAGCCCTCGAAGTGCTTGGTCTCGTTCTGGAGGAGGCGCGTCGCCGGGTGCAGGCGCTCCCCCCAGTGCTGGACGACGCGGTCGGCGGGATCGCCGGCGAGGAAATCGACGATCACGTCGGGATCGAGCGTCCGCAGCCGCCGCGCGATCGCGAGATCGCGCTGGACGTGCCCGAGCCCGATCGGGCTCGAGAGCCACAGCACGCGCCGCCGGCTGTCCCGGGGCGCCCGCCGGGGTGCGGGCGCCGGATCGGCGGCGGGAACCGTCCGCGCGGTGGTGGCCGGGATCGTGGTCTCCGCGACCTCCGGCCCGAGCACGAAGTCGCGGATGAGGCGGTTGATCTTCACGGAATCGCGGCCGAAGAGCCCGTGGCCACCCCGCTCGAAGGTGACCAGGCGGGCCCCGGGGATCGCCGCGACCATCTTCTGCGCGTGCGAGTAGGGGACGATCTTGTCCTCGGTCCCGTGGAGCGCCAGGGTGGGGACCCGGACCCGACCGAGCAGGTCGTACACGTTGATCCCGTCGATCGCGCGCAGGGACTCGATCAGGATCTCGGGGGTGGTCTCGCCGGCCCAGGTCACGCAGTCCTCGATCCCCTTGAGCGAATGCGGCTCCGGGAAGACGCGCCGGAACAGCCGTGCGCGCCAGTTGTCGAAGTCGTCGCGGATCACCCGCGCGACGCGGTCCTCGAAGGGCTGCGGCACCGACTCGGCGTACTGGCCCGAGAGCAGGATCAGGTGCGAGAGCCGGTCGGGATGCTCCACCGCGTACCGGAAGGCGAGGGGAGCCGCGCACGAGAACGCGACCAGGGCGATGGGCGGCCGCGCGACCTCGTCGAGCACGGCCACCAGGTCGCGGTACCGGGTGTCGAGGTCGTAGCCGGTGGGCGGCCGGTCGGATCGCCCGTTGCCGCGCGGGTCCATCGTGATCACCCGGAAGTAGCGCGAGAGGTACGGGATCTGGTGCTTCCACATCCGGCTGTAGGTGACGACCTGGCACTGCGGGAGCAGGAGGAGATCCCGCGTCCCGCCGCCGGTGACCTGGTAGAAGATGCGCGCGTCCGGTTGGTGAACGTACATTGCGCTACTCCTCGCCCCTCACCCCGGCCCGCTCCCGAATCGGGAGAGAGAGGGCGGGAGCCTCCTGGCTTCGGCGACTCATCTCGTAGAGGACGAGGGCCGCGCCGCCGCGTACCGTGCCCCGCTTGTCGGCCGGCACCACGCGCACCGTCGTCGCGTCGAGCGCGGCGTGGAGCGCGCGGCGTCGGACCCGCCGCAGGATGTCGTCCTGGAGCGGGGCCAGCGAGGAGGCCACCCCGCCCGTGATCACGATGATCTCCGGGTTCAGAAGGCTCACGAGAGCCCCGATGCCCATCGCGAGCGCTTCGCAGGCCTCGTCGATCACCACGCGGGCGAGAGGATCGCCGGTGGCCGCCTCCTCGAACAGCAGCGGCGCGCCGATTTCCGCCGGATCGCCCCCGGTCCGCGCCAGCAGCGTCGAGCCCGGGTAGGCGGCGAGCCGCTCGCGGGCGCGCTCGCCCATCATTCCGCCCGCCACGTACGTGGCCAGGCACCCGACGCTGCCGCACAGGCAGAGCGGGCCGGTGAGGCTCACGCTCATGTGCCCGATCTCCCCCGCGCTGTGGTGGTGACCGCGGACCAGCCGGCCGTCCAGGATCAGGCCGCTGCCCATCCCGGTGCCGATGGCCAGGGTGACCAGCGAATCGGCCCCGCGGCCGGCCCCGAACGTCCACTCCCCCAGCGTCAGGGCATTCACGTCGTTGTCCACGAACACGGGGTGGCCGGTCCGCTCCTGGATGAGCGCCGCGAGCGGCACGTCGCCCAGCTCGGAGAGCCAGGCGAACGGCATCGAGCGCATGAACCCCTTCTCGACGTGGACCAGACCCGGAAGGCCGACGCCGATCCCGGCCACCGCGAGGCCGCGGTCGGCGGCCGAGGACAGGGCGCGATCGATCAGCGAGAAGATCGTCTCCACCACCGCGCGGCCGCCCTGGGTGGGCGCCTGGGCGGTGGCGAGGACGGTGCCGTCGGAGCCGACGAGCCCTGCCGAGATCGTCGAGGCTCCGACGTCGACTCCGACGACCGGATCAGTCGGGATCATGCGGGTCTCCGTTCGCAAGCCCCGTGCCAGTGCGGAAACCCGCTGATCATGGCCGGGCGCCGCGTGTCGGGTGCAAGGCGACCTTGCGGCACGTGGCGGGCCGCTCGCCAAGAGCCCGTCGGGGCTGGCGCGCCGCCCCGCAAGGTGACATGGCGGTGCGGTCGGCCGAGCGTGCAAGGTCGCGATGCTCCGCGCCCGCGCGGCCGCGGTCTCCCGATCTCCCTGCCGTGTGCTCTTGCGCGTGCATGGTCCCGAGGCGCCAGGTCAGCTTGCGTTGCCAACGTCGCGAAATCAAGCGTGGGCGGATCGCCGCCGCTCGACTCGCCGCAACGCCACCTTGCCTCCCCCCGCCGCAACCATCTGAAATCGCACGGGCGCCGACGGGGCACGGTGGTTGCTCGCGACGGACGGCGCCGGAGACGGCCGATCGAAACCAGCAGACCCAGCGAACAGGAGGATCGATCATGCGTCGCATCGTACTCGCGGTCCTGATGCTCACCGTTCTCGTCGCGCGCCCGCTGCCGGCCGAGGAGCACGCGCACACCATCGCCATGCCGGAGACCCTCAAGTGGGTCGAGCCCGCGCCGCTTCCGGGGGCCCTGCTCGCGGTCGTCCAGGGCGACCCGAGCAAGGAAGGATCGTTCGTCTATCGACTGAAGATGCCGGCCGGCTACCGGATTCCCCCGCACCTCCACAAGGCGAGCGAGAACGTCACGGTGCTCTCCGGGCTGTTCTTCATCGGCTCGGGGGAGAAGCTCGACCCGGCCAGGGGGCAGGAGCTGCCGGTCGGGGCATTCGTCTCCGTCCCGCCGAATCACCCGCACTACGCGTGGGCGGGTGACACCGAGACGGTGGTGCAGGTTCACGGCGTGGGGCCGACCGATCTGCGGTTCGTGAATCCGGAAGACGATCCGCGGAGGAAGAAGTAGCCGTGGCGACGATGACGCCCGCTCGGGTCTTCGTCCGCGAGGCGGGGACCGGCCCGGCCGTGGTCTGCATCCACGCGAGCGCCAGCTCCTCGGCGCAGTGGCGACCGTTGATGGACCGTCTGGCCGGTCGCTTTCGCACCCTGGCGGTCGATCTGTACGGCTCGGGCCGGAGCCCGCGCTGGCCCGACGACCGACCTCTCTCGCTGGCGGACGAGGTGGCGTTGCTCGAGCCGGTCCTCGCGGCGGCCGGCGACGGCTTCCACCTGGTGGGCCACTCCTACGGCGGGGCGGTGGCGCTGAAGGCCGCGCTCGCCGATCCCGATCGTCTCCGGTCCCTGGTCCTGTACGAGCCCGTGCTGTTCTCGCTCCTGCTGGCCGAGGACCCCGCTCAGCCGGCGGCCCGGGAGATCGTGGCGGTGCGCGACGATACGATCGCCGCGCTGGCGATCGGCAACCCGCACGCGTCCGGCGCCCGGTTCCTCGACTACTGGATGGGGCCCGGTAGCTGGGCCGCCATGCCGGAGCCTCGCCGTCAGGCGGTGGCGACCGCGATGGGCGGAGTGGCCGCGGAGTGGCACGCCGCCTTCACCGAGGCGACTCCGTTGTCGGCGTTCGCCTCGCTCGACGTGCCGACTCTCTGCCTCACCGGCGCGGACTCTCCGCGGGCCTCGCGAGGCGTGGCCCGGCTGCTGACCAAGGTCTTGCCGCGCGTGACCGAGGTCGAGATCGACGGGGTGGGGCACATGGGCCCCGTCACGCATCCGGAGCAGATCAACGCGCTCATCGAGCGCCATCTCGAAACCAACTAGCCGGGCGATCGGCCCAGGAGGGACGTCAATGTCAACCGAGCAGGTCACGCTGGACCACAAGAAGGTGGAGGAGTTTCTCGGCAAGGCGATTTCCGACGTCGCGGCCACGTTCCACGCGGGTCTCGTGCTCATCGGCGACAAGCTCGGCCTGTACCGGGCGATGGCGGGCGCCGGCGCGCTGACCCCCGCGGAGCTGGCCGAGCGCACCGGCGCGCACGAGCGGTACGTGCGGGAGTGGCTGTCCGCGCAGGCCGCGGGCGGCTACGTCACGTACGATCCGGCGAGTGGCCGCTTCACGCTGCCGCCGGAGCACGCGTTCCTGCTGCTCGACGCGGACCTGCCGGGGGCGTTCCAGCTGAGCGTCGGCTCGGTTCGCGACGAGCCGAAGATCGCGGACGCGTTCCGCACCGGGGCGGGGGTGGGCTGGCACGAGCACGATGCGAGGGTCTACGAGGGCTGCGAGCGGTTCTTCCGGCCGGGCTACGCCATGAACCTCGTCAGCCAGTGGATCCCCGCCCTCGACGGGGTGAAGGCGCGGCTCGAGGCGGGCGGCCGGGTCGCCGACGTGGGCTGCGGCCACGGCGCGTCCAGCATCATCATGGCGCAGGCGTTCCCGCGCGCCGTCGTCAAGGGCTTCGACTACCATCCCGCGTCCATCGAGGCCGCGCGGCGCGCCGCCGACAAGGCCGGGGTGGGAGAGCGGCTGTCGTTCGAGGTGATGGCGGCCAAGGCGTATCCGGGTGCCGGCTACGATCTGGTCACGTTCTTCGACTGCCTGCACGACATGGGCGATCCGGTGGGGGCGGCGCGCCACGTGCGCAAGTCGCTCGCGCCGGGCGGGACCTGGATGCTGGTGGAGCCCCTCGCCAACGACCGGCTCGAGGACAACCTCAACCCGGTCGGGCGCCTCTACTACGCGGCCTCGACGCTGCTGTGCACGCCCGCGTCGCTCAGCCAGGAGGTGGGGCTCGCGCTCGGCGCCCAGGCGGGCGAGCAGCGCCTGCGTCAGGTGCTCACCGAGGCGGGATTCTCGCGGGTCCGGCGGGTCGCCCAGACCGCCGCGAACATGGTGCTCGAAGTCCGCGCCTGACCGATCGGGGGTCAGGTCTTACATTCCTACATTGTCGGAATGTGAGACCTGACCCCGGTGGGCTACTTGATCAGGCCGTAGAACTTGCCCGCGTTCTCGCAGGTGATCTTGTACGTGATGTCGGCCGGCAGGTGGCCGAACTGCTCGGCGATGTACTTGGTGGAGTCGGGCCACACCCCGTCGCCGTGCGGGTAGTCGGAGCCCCACATGAGGGTCTCGACGCCCATGTCGTCGATCAGCTTGGTGCCGATACGGTCGAACTGGAAGGTGGCCTTGCACTGCCGCCGCCAGTAGTCGCTCGGCTTCATCTTGAGCCCGAGGTCGGTGAAGCGGTCCTCCCACTCGAAGTCCATGCGGTCCAGCGCGTAGGGCACCCAGCCGATGCCGCTCTCCCCGAAGGCGATGCGCACGTTGGGATAGCGCTCGAGCACCGCGGCCCCGACGATCGCGGCCAGGATGTTGACCAGGTTCATCTGGAAGGCGGACACCACCGTGAAGAAGGCGGCGCGCCGAGTCAGCCCCTTCTGGTTCTCCAGCACGGACGGCGGCAGGGCCGGGAAGGTGTGGAAGTGGAGCGGCAGGTTGACATCGTTGACCGCCTTCCACAGCGGCTCCCACGTGGGGTGCCACATCGGCTCCATGTCCCACGAGCACGAGAGCTCCATGCCCCGCAGGCCGAGCTTGGCCACCCGGTAGACTTCCTGCACCGCCGCGTCGATGTCGCCGTAGGGCAGGCAGGCCAGGCCGATGAAGCGGTCGGGATCGTGGCGGCAGAACTCCACGAGCCAGTCGTTGTAGATGTGGAACATCTCGGTGGCGGCCTCGTGATCGTTGAGCCGCGTGGCCGCGCCCAGGATGCCGTAGATGACCTCGGCCTGCACGCCGTCGCGGTCCATGTCCATCGCCCGCCGCGCCGGATCGGTGGGCCGGGCCATACCCTTCTTGCCGTCCTCGTAAAGACCGGTAGCCGCCATCACGTCCACCCGGTGGTGCTTTCCGGCCTCGTACTTGGACCCGGCCGGCCCGACCCCGCCCCACAGACCGAAGCTCGTCCCGTTCTTGGCGGTCCAGAACGGGCCGTCGGGGCCGTCCTTGACGTACGGCATGCGGTCCTTGAGTGCCGCCGACGCGTTCGCGGTGAACAGATCGGGCGGGATCCAGGGCAGGTCGATGTGGCAGTCGGCGGAGATCCGTTGGTAGCGCATGACGCCTCCCTTGGTCGGTGAGCCGCTCCCTCTCGCGTGTGGACAGAGCCTAGCCACCGGCGGGGGCGTCGTCAAGCCGCCGGGCGTCGTCGCGGGCGCTCGCCGCGCGGGGTCCGCCCGGGGCGCCTTGACTCGGGACCGCCTCCACGGCACCATGCCCGGGCCGCCATGCTCCAGGGCATCCGGGTCCTCGACCTCTCCCGCGTCATCGCGGGGCCCTACTCGGCGGCCCTCCTGGGCGATCTGGGTGCCGACGTGATCAAGCTCGAGCGGCCCGGCCGGGGCGACGACATGCGCTCCTTCCGCGGCGACGGCCTGATGAGCGCGGCCTTCGCGGCGGTGAACCGCAACAAGCGCGGGATCGCGGTCGATCTCCAGCGACCGGAGGGCGCGCGCCTGGCCTTCGAGCTGGCCCGCCGCGCCGACGTGGTGATCGAGAACTTCCTGCCCGGGGTGGCGGAGCGGCTCGGGCTGGGCTACGCGGCGCTCCGCGCGGCGAATCCCGCCGTGGTCTACGCCTCGGTGACCGGCTTCGGCCAGACCGGACCGCTCGCGCGCAAGCCCGGCTACAACACGATCGCGCAGGGCATGAGCGGGCTGATGGCGCTCACCGGCATGCCCGGCGACCCGCCCACCCGGGTGGGCGGCTCGGTGTCCGACGTGGCCGCGTCCTACATGGCGTTCGGCATGGTGAACGCGGCGCTGGTGCGCCGCTTCCGCACCGGGGAGGGCCAGCACGTCGACGTGAGCCTGGTCTCGGCGAGCCTCGGCCTCCTGCCCGACCCGGTCGCCGTCTTCTTCGACACCGGGGAGCGACCGGTGCGCGTGGGCAACCGCAACCTGAACCTGTCGCCCGCGGAGGCGTTCCAGGCCGGCGACGGCTTCGTCAACGTGGTGCTGATGAATCCCGACCAGTGGGGCCGGTTCTGCGGCGCGCTCGGCGACGCGGCCATGGAGACCGATCCGCGCTTCGCCACCAACACCGCGCGGCTTCAGAACCACCCCGCGTTCAAGGCGCGGGTGGAAGCGATCCTCGGGACCGGCTCCGCGAAGGAGTGGGTGACCCGGCTGGAGGCGGCCGGCATCGCGGCGGGACCGATCTACGAGTTCCACGAGGTGTTCGAGGATCCGCAGGTGCGCCACCTGGGGCTCGTGGCCGAGGTGGAGCAGCCCGGTGCCGGGAAGGTGAAGATGCTCACGTTCCCCGGCCGCGCCTCGGGCACCCCGCCGCGCATCGATCGCCCGGCTCCGCTGCTCGGACAGCACACCGCCGAGGTGCTGGGCGAGCTCGGGCTCTCGCGCGAGGAGATCGACCGGCTCGCGGCCATCGGCGTGATCGTGCTGGGCGAGCAGCCGGGTTAGACGCAGCCGCCCCGCCGGGCGTTTACACGGGTTTCCGGGAATAGCGGCCGGCGCCTCGCTCGTCTCATCGAGCGAGGAGGACACGGTCATGCGACTGCTGCTGATCATTCCATTGGCCGCGCTGCTGCTGGCCGGTTGTGCCATCGTTCCGATCGCCCCGTACGGATACGCGCGGCCTCCACGGGTCACCTACGTCTACCCCGCGTACCCGTACTGGTACGCTCCCCGCTACTACCGACACTGGTAGTATCCTCGGCGGGTGCGCCGCCCGCCCCCCGGCTTCCGCTGGCTGATCCCGCTGATCGGAGGCCTGGCGGTGCTGGCGGCGCCCGGCCCCGCCGGGCTCAGCCCCGAGGGTCAGCGCGTGCTCGCGGTGATCGTGCTGGCCATCGGGCTCTGGGGTCTCGAGGCCCTGCCCCCCGGCGTCACCGCGATGGTCGCGATCGTGGCGCTGGTCGCGACCCACGCGGTGGCGGGCGTCCGCGAGGGCCTCGCCGGGTTCGCCGATCCGGTGGCGTTCTTCCTGGTCGGCGTGCTCACGATGGGAGTGGCGGTCGCCCGGAGCGGCCTCGCCGAGCGGTTGGCGCACCGGCTGCTCGCGCACGGGCGTGGGCGGGCCGGCGCGCTCTACCTCCACCTGCTCCTGGCGATGCCGCTCCTCACCCTGCTGCTGCCGTCGGCGAGCGCCCGCACCGGCATCCTCGTGCACGTCTACGACCAGGCCCTCGAGCTCGGCCGGGTGCCGCGCGGCGCACCGCTCGCGCGTGCGGTGATGATGCTGCTGAACTCGGTGAACCGGCTCTCCTCGACGATCCTGTTGACCGGCGGCATCACGCCCATCGTGGCCGCCGGCCTCATCGGCACGATCTCGTGGACGCGCTGGTTCGTCCTCATGAGCGTGCCGTACGCGACGCTGCTCGCGCTGGCCGCGGCCGCGATCTACCTGCGCTACCGGCAGGGGTTCCGTGCGCGCATCACGGTGCCCGCCGCGCCGGCGCGGCGGCCGTTCTCGAGCGTGGAGTGGCGCACCATGCTCATCACCGGCGGCGCGGGGGTGCTGTGGCTCACCGACGCGTTTCACCACCTGCATCCGACGCTGCCCGCGGTGATGGCCTGGATCTGCTTCCTCGCTCCCGGGCTCGGGGTCCTCACCTGGCGGCAATTCGAGCAGGAGGTGGGCTGGAGCAACTTCTTCGTCATCGCCGCCTCGCTCTCGCTGGCCCAGGGGCTCGCGCGCTCCGGGGCCAGCGGCTGGCTCGCCGCCGGCGTGGTGGGGACGGCGCATCGGGTGGCGGAGTCGCCGTGGCTCGTGGTGGTGGTGCTGCTGGTGGCCTCCTCGGTGGTGCGGCTGCTGATCCCCAACATCACCGGTTTCCTCGCCACCACGATCCCGGTGGCGATGTCGGTGGGTGACACCGCGGGGCTCAATCCGGTGCTCTGCGGGCTCATCGTCACGATCGCGGGGGACGCGGTGCTCTACTATCCCGCGCAGAGTGCGTCGTCCCTGGTGGTCTACGAGCGGGGGCACCTCGGGGCGGGGGAGATCTTCCGCTTCGGGCTCCTCATGACCGCGCTGGCCGCGGTGGTCGTGCTCGCGGTGGCGCTGCCGTACTGGAGCCTGATCGGGGAGCCGCTGATCCGCTGACTAGCGGACGCGGTCGAGGACTTCGCGGACCTTGCCGAGCAGGTCGGCGGGGGCGAAGGGCTTGCCGAGCAGCACCGCGCTCGAGTCGCGCACGCCGTGGCGGACGATGGCGTCCTCGGTGTAGCCCGACATGTACAGCACGCGCATCTCGGCCCGGATGGCCCGCACGCGGTCCACCAGCTCGCGCCCGCTCATGCGGGGCATCACCACGTCGGTGAGCACGAGGTCGATGCGGTCGGCCTCGGTCTCGAGGTGGCGGAGGGCCCGCAGCCCGTCGCTCGCCTCCAGCACCGTGTAGCCCTGCCGCTCCAGCACCTCGCGGGCCAGCGCGCGCACCTCGTCCTCGTCCTCCACCAGGAGGATCGTCTCGCGTCCGGCCGTCTCGCGGGCCGTCGGGTCGTCGGCGCGCGCACCCTCGATCGCGGCCTCGACCTGGGGCAGGTAGATCTCGAAGGTGGTGCCGCCGCCCAGCACGCTGCGCACGCGGATGGCGCCTCCGTGCTGCCGCACCACCCCGTGCACCATCGAGAGCCCGAGGCCGGTGCCCTTCCCCGGCTCCTTGGTGGTGAAGAATGGTTCGAAGATGCGCGCCTGGGTCGCCGCGTCCATGCCCACGCCGGTATCCATGACCCGCAGCACCGCGTACGGGCCGGGCGGCAGCGCGTCCGGCCGGTCGGGCGGCGCGGCCTCGAGCTCGACCCGGTCGGTCTCGACCCCCAGAGTCCCGCCGCGCGGCATCGCGTCGCGCGCGTTCACGGCCAGGTTCATCAGCACCTGCTCGAGCTGGCCCGGGTCGGCGTTGACGTGCCCGGCGCGCGGCCCCAGGGTGAGGAGCAGCGCCACGTCCTCGCCGATGAGCCGGCGCAGCATCGCGCTGATCTCCTCGACCGTGCTGTTGAAGTCGAGGACCTTCCGCTGCAGCACCTGCTTGCGGCTGAAGGCCAGCAGCTGGCGGGTGAGGCCGGCGGCGCGATCGGCGGTCTTCTGGATCTGCTCGACGCTGCGGCGGAGGGGATCGTCCGCCTTGAGGCGGCCCAGGAGGATCGCGCTCCGCCCGGTGATGACGGTGAGGAGGTTGTTGAAGTCGTGGGCCACGCCCCCCGCGAGGCGGCCCACCGCCTCCATCTTCTGGGCCTGGCGCAGCTCGTCCTCGAGCTGCCGGCGCTGGGTGACGTCCATCATGGCCCCGATCATCCGGATGCCCCGGCCCTCGGCGTCGCGCAGCACGTAGCCGCGGTCGTAGACCTGCGCGTACGAGCCGTCGGCGCGCCGGCAGCGGTACTCCGCGCTCCAGCTGGCCGCGCCGCCGTCGATGGCGGCACGGATGTCGGCGACCACGCGCTCGCGCTCGTCGGGATGGATCAGCTGGTACCACCAGGTATTGTCCGGGCCGACGTCCTCCGCCCGGTAGCCGAAGAGGGTCTGGATGCCCTCGTTCCACCACAGGGCGTCGCTCACCAGGTCCCAGTCCCACACCGCGTCGTTGGTCGCGCGCGACACGAACTGGAAGCGCTCCTCGCTCTCGCGGAGGGCGCGCACCAGCCGCTCCGCGGTGCCGCGGGCGAGCTGCTCGTCCGCGAAGAGCTGGGCGTTGCGGATGGCCAGCGCGGCCTGCGCGGCGAGCCGGACGAGGATGGCCTCCTCCTGGTCGGTGAAGGCGCGCGGGGTCCGGTTGTCGACGTAGAGGAGACCCTCGACGCGATCGTCGATGAGCACCGGCACCGCCATCTGGGCGTGGACGCCGAAGCGCCGGATGCGCTCCTGGTAACGGTCGGTGATCCGCGGATCGCGGAGGTAGTCGCTCGTGCGCAGGGGGTGACGCTCTGCGAGGACGAGCCCGCCCAGCCCCTGGCCGGGCTCCACGGAGGCGTCGGCCAGCGTGTCGTACCACGGAGCGGTCCAGTAGCGGAGCCGCACCGTGTCCGAGCCGGGCACCCGCAGGCCGATCACCGCGCCGTCGCTGCGGCAGAGCTCCTGGGCCGCCTCGGTCACCCGGCGGAGCACCGTCGGGAGGTCGAGGGTGCCTCCGATGGTGCGGGCCAGGTCGGCGAGGATCTCCGCCTCGCGCCGCCGGTGCTCCTCGTCCGCGAAGAGTCGCGCGTGCTCGAGGGTGAGCGCGGCCTGGTCGGCGAGCGCTTCCGCCATCTGCACCGCGCGCGCGTCGAAGACGCTGCCGGTGGCGTTCCGCACCGCGAGCACGCCGATGATGCGGTCCTGGGTGAGCAGGGGCACCGCGAGGATCGCCCGATCGGACGCCTGCTCCAGGTGCTGGCGGAGCCCGGCGCTGGTCTCGATGCGCGCGTCGGCGAGGACGTCGGGGGTGGTGATCGTCCGCCGCTCGCGGATGGCGAGCCCGACCGCGCCCGAGCCCGGCTCGCGTGTCGCGCGCCAGCCCACCGACGGATCGCTCGTGCGGGACACCGCCAGCGCCACGAGGCCCTGCGAGGCCACGTCGAGGCGGTACACCACCGCGGAGCGGGCGGCCAGGAGCGACCGCAGGCTCTCCGCGATGCGCAGGCCCACGACGTCGGGCTCGAGGCGCTCGGACAGCAGCCGGCCGATACCGGCGAGGGCCCGCGTCTCCTCGAGACGGGTGCGCTCACGCTCCAGCAGGCGCGCGTTCTCCTCCTCGAGGCGCCAGAGCCGCGCCTGCAGCGCGTCCGCGTCCTGGGTGTGCGGGATGCCGAGAGGCGGGAGCGGTCCCATGCCGATTCGTAGTGGAGCAAGGACCACGCCATCGGTAAGTCGTTGATTGATCTAGGCTTCCGGACATGACCGGGCGTAAAGTGTCAGCCGGCGGCGGAAAATGAGCAGCCGGCCCGTCCGGGGACAGGACGGGTGCGGCGGTGCTACCATGGCCACTCCACCGTCGCGAGCCGCTCAACCTTCTCGGGAGATTCGCCCATGACGACCGACGCGCAGGCCATCCGGCACCTCTGGACCCACAAGACGCAGGATCATCCGTTCCTGTCCGATCAGGAGCTGGTCATCGACCGCGGTGAGGGGGTGTGGGTCTGGACCGAGCAGGGCAAGAAGCTGCTGGACGGCTTTGCCGGCCTCGCGGTCGTCAACGTGGGTCACGGGCGGCGGGAGATCGCCGAGGCCGTCGCGGAGCAGACGGTGCGCCTCGCCTACTATCCGACCACTCGCCAGTTCTCCAATCGGCCCGCCGCCGAGCTGGCCGAGAAGCTCGCGTCCCTCGCGCCGGGTGACCTGCGCTACACGATGTTCGCGGTGAGCGGGTCCGAGGCCAACGAGCGCTCGATGCAGATCGCGCGGCAGTACTGGCTGGCCGCCGGCAAGCCCGGCAAGTACAAGGTCATCTCGCTGCAGGGCGGCTACCACGGCGCGACGATGGGCACGTTCGCGGTCTGCGGGGTGCCGCACCTGGCCCAGCCCTATCAGCCGCTCGAGGTGCCGGGCTTCGTGAAGGTGGCGCCGCCGCATCCGTTCCGCGATCTGGCGGGAGGCACCGAGGCGGACCTGATCGCGCGCCGCATCGGCGAGCTGCGCGCGGCCATCGTGGGTGAAGGGACGGACACCGTCTCGGCGGTGATCATGGAGCCGGTGCTCTCGTCCGGCGGCTTCATCATGCCGCCGATCGGATGGCTCCGGGCGGTGCGCGCCCTCTGCGACGAGCTCGACGTGCTGATGATCGCGGACGAGGTGATCACGGGGTTCGGGCGGACCGGCCGGTGGTTCGCGTGCGAGCACGACCAGGTCGTGCCGGATCTCATGTCGGTGGCCAAGGGCATCACCTCGGGCTACATCCCGCTCTCGGCCAGCATCGCGCGGGGCCGGCTCGCCGACGTCTTCTCCGACACCACCACCCAGGAGAACGTCCACCCCAACACCTACGCCGCCCACCCGGTGGCGTGCGCGGCCGCGCTCGCCAACCTGCGCATCATGGAGCAGGACCGGCTGGTCGAGAACTCCGAGAAGATGGGCACGCGGCTGCTCGAGGGCCTGCGGAGCGCGGTCGGCAAGCACCCGATCGTGGGCGAGGTGCGCGGGCGCGGCCTGATGGTCTGCGTGGACTTCGTGCAGCCCGACGGCTCCGGCAAGCCGCTCGATCCCAAGCGAGTGGCCGAGCTCGACCGCAAGGCGTGGGATCGCGGCGCCATCATCTACGCGCGCGGTACCGTGCTCCGCCTCGCCCCGCCCCTCTGCATCACGCCGGGCGAGGTCGACCAGCTCGTGAGCATGGTCGCCGACAGCGTCGACTCCCTCCAGCGCGACCTCGCTCGCTAGCACGGTCGAGCGATCGCGCGAGGCGGGTGGGTCCTGTCGCCGGGGGCTGCGCCCGGGCGGCCGGCTCCGTCACCCGCTCGCCGGAATCGCCGCTCTTCGAGCGGGC